>JALUVT010000120.1 GCA_027020325.1 bacterium | reverse complement strand
GGACCAGAGATCAATGGTTTCTCCTTGGACGCGGAATTGCCCCTGCTGCCATCCTTGATCCTGGCGTTGATAAAAATTAGCTGTTAATTTTTTTAATAATTCTTGCCGCGAGCAGGGCATTCCTTTTTTCAGGATTAAGCGGCGCTGACTGTATTCTTGCGGTGATCCGAGATTATAAATACAAGAAACCGAGGCGATGACAATAACATCTTGGCGGCTTAAAAGAGCATTAGTTGTTGCCAGACGCATTTGGTCGATATATTTGTTGATTGTTGCTTCTTTGGCAATATAAGTATCACTGGCGGGAAGATAGGATTCGGGTTGGTAATAATCATAGTAGGAAACAAAAAAGTGAACCGCATTGTTAGGGAAAAATTCGCGGTATTCTTGGTAAAGTTGTGCAGCAAGAGTTTTGTTGTGAGCAATAATCAGGGTTGGTTCTTGCAGGCGGGCAATGATATTGGCTACGGTAAAAGTTTTTCCACTTCCGGTAACCCCCAAAAGAATGGTATGCCGCAGTCCTTTTTTAAGTGCGGCGCTCAAAAGATTGATCGCTTGAGGTTGATCCCCACAAGGAGCCCAGGGAGTTTTTAATTCTAATTTCATCATTTAATTTTAGCACGGGGAAAAAAAGCATTTTTGCCTCAGGCCGGTTGTGGGGCTAGTTGGAACCGAGGGCGTTGGGGGACGGGATGGCCTTTGGGGGGTGATTGTTCTGGCGTGAAAGAAGCAATGAATTGCAGGATCCCGATAGCGCTTAATTTTTCGAAGACCTCCTTCAAATTTTTTTCTTGCTCAGACTTATTTTGCGGCTTGATTTTTAATTTATCGAGAAATTCTTTGATTTCCGCGGTTAAATTAAGTAATTTTTGTTGAAGGGGAGGGGAGAGAACAGTATCATAATCCCAGCGGTATTGTTGTTGGAGGGAAATTTTGAGGACAGCGGGTAGCGTTCCTGCTCCTGATGAGGGGGCTATTCCATCGGGAATTTGGAGGCTTAGAGAACCATTTTGATAGTTGAGACAATTAAAACTTTCTTGACTACTATTAGGTATTGGAAGAAGCTCGACCTTAACTGGGGCTAAAGAATAAACTGCTCCGTTTTGCTCTAATTGGAGGAGATAATACTTATCATCTTCTGTTTTGATCAAGAGGGTGCATTTTTCAGGAAAGGGAAAAATTGCTTCAAGGTTCGGGTTTTGCTGCCTTAGAATTTCATTTAAATACGATAGAAGGGCAATAACGAGGCGATTGAAACTGCTGCGAAAGGAACTTGTTTCCCGCCAGGTATTTCCCTCTTCAAATCTTCTTCGTTCTAATGTTCCTAAAACTGGCATTTAATTTAATTATTCTTTTCTTTGCGGGCCAATTTTTGCTTACGGCGAGCTTTTTGTAATAAGCGCCAGCCTAAATAAAAACAAAGAAAAAAGAGCAAAATTAAAACTAAATGTTCGTAGTTTTTGAACAATTGGCTAATGCGGGGCCAGTTTTCCCCGAGCAGGGCTCCGCCGGCGGTTAAAATGGTGGTCCAAATTCCCGTTCCCAAAGCAGTAAAAAAAATAAAGAGGGGCAGAGACATTTTAGCCAATCCCGCGGGGATTGAAATTAAACTGCGAATTAAAGGAATAAGCCGCCCGCTAAAGATAATTAAAGGGCCCCGTTGCTGGAAATAAATTAAAGAACGATCAAGGTCTTTTTCACTTAAAAAAAGATAAGCACCGTAACGGCGGAAAAAAGTCCGCACCACTCTTTCTTGTCCGATCCACGCTAGTCCATACCAGAATAAAGCCCCCAAAACTGACCCCAATGTTCCGGCAATAATAGCAAGAGGAAGAGAAAATTCACCCTGAGTGGCCAGGTATCCGACCAGAGGCATTACGACTTCCGAGGGGATGGGGGGAAAAATATTTTCCGCGGCCATAATTAAGACAATTCCGGGATAGCCCAAGTTTTTGATGACCAGAGGCACTAATTCAGCACTGCGCAAGAACAAGTTGGCAATCATGTCCTATTCTATCAGAATTTTATCCGCGGCGGGAGATGTTTTGGCGCAGGAAATTCCAAGTCTCGCGGGCTAGTTGGGAATAGTTAATTTGTTCGAAAGAGAGCCCTTTTTCTAATTCCTGTAAAATTCGTCCAGCGAAAAAAGTTCGTCCCTGTTGAAGGCAGATCGAGCGTTTTCTTCTCTCCTTGTAAAGATCAGGACAGTTTTTTTCTAAATCCGTACTTTTAATATAAAGCTGCGCCAGTTTCTTAATTCCTCGGGCCCGGTGGCGATAAAGATTCCCGAGCTCAATATTTTCTTCTTGGATTGCGAGATGAGGATTGGTTGCCGCTAAAACCTTTAGTATTGTTAAGAAATCGTCCCAATAACCAGTGGCCAAAATCGCCACCATTTTCCCATAGCTGAGAGGCGATTGTAAGGGTTTGCTTAGAGCTGCAACTGCCGTAGGATAAGCCCTGAGTAAAACTTCAATGCGCTGCATCACTTTTTTGACCGTTTCTTTTTGCCTTGGGGTAAGATGAGTGCGGTTAAAGAGAGTTTCTTTAGCCCGCTGCCAAAGGACTTGGGCTCGTTTTTGTTGCGCTGCAGGTGCTGTTGCCGCCCCTGTACCAAGAAAAATACTAGCCAGAATGGGCGCGGGGTCGGGGGAAGGGTCTTGTCTTTTTTCCCACTCTTGTAAAATTAAACTTGATTGTTGAAAAAGTGCAGTTCTTTCTTCGGCTGAGTCAAGAAAGGGAGTGATGAGATTGGGCCAGACTGCAGTTTCGTGGGCTAAGCGCAGAAAAAGAAGCGGGTTTTTCAAGTAGCCCTTAGTTAATTCTTTGCCAATCATTTCGCGCGGCAAAATATAATTTCCTTTTTGCGGATCACGAGTATTAATTTGTGGAGCTAGTCTAATTATTGCTTCTTTAAGAGCGGGATCAAGTTCTAGTTCTAGTTGAGCGGCTAAGCGCAGGGCGCGCATTATTCGGCTCCAGTCTTCCTGAAGACGGGCGTTAGGGTCGCCGACGGCACGGAGAGTTCGCTCCTGTAAATCTTTTAACCCTCCGTAAGGATCAATCAGTTCCAGTTGGATTTCTTCTGCGGAGAGTTGAAGCCTTAAAGCGCAAGCATTGATCGTAAAATCGCGGCGGCTAAGATCCCTTTCAATCGGCAGTTGAGGATTAGGAGTAATCTCAAAATCAGCCCGGTCGCCTTGATTACCTTTTGTTTTCCTTTCTTCGCGAGGAAGGGCGAAATCATAGGTTTGTCCTTGAGAATCGCGAAATTGATAGACAGGAAAATGAGCTGAAAGCCGGATTAAAACTCCGGTGGGAAAACGCGCGCTAACCTGCGCCCTTGGGGAAACTGCTGTTTCAGCGGAGGAAATTTGTGGCGATGATGGGGTTAGACGGGCAAAGAATTCCTCCACTGCGGGCAAGCCCCCGCTGAGATTGGGGAAACGAAGGACAAAATCTAAATCCGTACTCGCGCGTCCAAGGAAGGTGTCGCGTACAGCCCCGCCGACGAGATAAATTTCGACCCCTTGCGCCGCGAGTTTTTCTAAAAACTCGCGCAGCGGTGACGGAGCAGTTAGCTGTTCTTTTAATTTTTTCCACGCCTGCTGAATCGGGGATTCTTGTTTTGAGATAAATTCTTCCAATTCCGCTACTGAAGCAGGCTTGCCATCGGAAAGAGATAGAGTTTGTTCCCTGCTTCTCTTGACTGGGAAGGACATTACTTAGTGCGTTGAATTAGGTTTTGGCCGGTCATCGAGGAGGCAGGTTCCAGCCCCAGTAATTGGAGAATCGTGGGGGCAACATCGGCGAGAATTCCTTTTTGTAAAACAAAACCCTCTGGGGGGCGAAGATTTTCCGCGGCAATAAGACAGGGAACCGG
>JALUVT010000119.1 GCA_027020325.1 bacterium | reverse complement strand
TATAATTATTAATGGAGAAGGCGAAATTGAAAAAAATAGCCCCACCGTCCAAGCCCTAGAGCAATGGAAGAGAGAAAATCCTGCCCTTCTTTCAGAATTGGAGGAGATGGATATTGTTTTGACTTATTATTTTTATCCTCCTCCGGGAAAAGTTAATTCTTTACATCGAGCAATACTAGACCTTAATCAAAGGGGTTCCCATTTCCCTGATGGGATTTTATCCCTTGATGCTGATTCTCCTCTTCTCAGTGGAGGTTTATCAATAATCCATAATGCGCTTCTTGATCCGCGTTGCAGGGAAAGAAAAAACATTGTTGCCGCCCGCGTTGCCCTTCCCGAGCATTCAGAGAATTTACGCGCGGTATTAGCTGAATTACCATTACGGGGGCACGGTGAGAGATTGGGCTGGGCCCAAGGCGGAGCCTGGGCTATTCCGGCTGGTTTAGTGCCTTTTTATCTAAGTTATTCTAGACTTTTGCCCGGCCTTTATACGGATGATGTGGGTTTTAGTCTTGCCTGTTCTCAGCGAGGAGGCGGCGTTGTTTTTACCCAACGGCCAATATTGCCCCTCCCCCCTCCAACTTCCTGGGCCGGCTTCCTGCGTCAGGTCAATCGTTGGCTGGGAGGAACACGGCAACTAGAGGCCCTGGCTGAGGCAGAATTAATTGATGCCGTTGTTCAACCGCAGTTAGGACCGCGTTTTTTACAGCGGGTACAAGATTTTTTTCCTCAAACCCTAGCTGAGGCGCGAGAAAAATTAACCGCCTTGATTCGTCAAGGGGGGAGGGAATTAGTAGGCCTACCTCTTTTTGCGGCCCTCTTTTGGTTAATTGATCACGAGCATTCGCTGGTTTTAAAGGTAGAGGGGCAAGAAGTAGAACTTGGCGGCCCCCTGCCCAATATTTATCGTCCTATTTTTTGGCAGCCACCGCGTTAAAATTGGGGGCTGGTTTTGTTTATTAAAGCTTTGCCGCAAATAAGATTGACGCCTTTTAAATTCTGCCTTAAAATAATTTTGGAAATTGCCAGTAATTATGTCCGAAGCGGCAAAGGAAAATAATTCTCCCTCTCAGCACACCATTCTTTTGATTGAGGATGATATTTTTGTCAAAGATCTTTACGAACGAACCTTGAAAAAGCGAGGTTATAATGTTTTGGTCGCTGAAGATGGGGAAGAAGGGCTGGCTTTAATTGAAGAAAAAGGCACGGCGATTGAATTGGTTTTACTCGATATTATGATGCCCAAGAAAAATGGAATTGAAGTTTTGCAAAAACTAGCTGCAGAGAAATACCTATCGCGAATTCCCGTGGTTTTATTGACCAACTTGGGGCAGGAATCAATCATTAAAGAAGCTTTTAAAATGGGGGCGCGGGGTTATATGTTGAAGGCGCGGTTATTACCGCAACAAGTGGCGGATCGGGTTGATGAATTTTTCCGCAGCGGTACTTTTCCCACTGGGGATATTAATTTTCCTTAGCCAATTTACCCGCCTGATAGGGGACAAATTTTTCTAATTCATGGTAAACTGCCAAAAGTTTTCTTGGTTCTCCGTCGACATATGCAGAGTGATGGGCGGG
>JALUVT010000118.1 GCA_027020325.1 bacterium | reverse complement strand
TTTTGCTCCCCAACCAGAGAGTATCCTCTTTAGCGTTAATAAAAATATTTGTGCTATTTAAAGTTAAGTTGGAATTCAGTTCCCATCCTTGCTGATAATTCCCTTCTTTATCAAAGGCTAAAATCCTTTTTGTGGTGAAGAGATAAATATTTTTTAGCTCCGGAGAAGTAAAAATAGCCTGCGCGTTTTGCAGGGAAGGGTAAATACCTTTTAATTGAAATTCGACTTCGTTACCGCGGAAAAATTTTTTCACCTCTCCTCCCTGAAAAAGGATATAAATTGCTCCGTTAATACTAAGATCAATTGCATTGGTAGATGTGGGGGCTTTTTCTAGATAATCTTGGCCCGGCCCATAGCCGCCCTGAGGTAAGACTGGATATTTATAAATTTTTCCGTTTTGCTCTAAAAGATAAATATTAGACCCCCAAGGGGTGGAATAGGTATCAAGAGCGACAATGTTCTGCCACTCGTCCTGCGGAGGTAAAACAACCTCCCCCTGCCAGTTAATTACTCCTTCTTTTTCTTCCCAGAAAACAAGGCGTTGTTCTGCTGCCGCGGGCCAAGAATCAGAAGGCTCAAGCTGTAAAAGCTTTAGGCGATAGAGATGGCGGACTAATTTCTGCCGTAATGGATCAAGTTCGGTCTGTAAGTTTGAATCGAGTTGGGGCCAAATTCCTTTGATTTCTTTTAGGTATCTTTGGCTCAACGAGGGATCACTGGCCATTGCTTCTTCTCCCGCAGAAATTAATCTTTCAATTTCCTGTTTTAATGCCTGACGCTGATTTTCCCGCTCTTTTTGCTGACGGCGCTGGAAATTAAAAAGAATACTCGCAAAAAGTAAAAGGAGAAGTAATAATGTTAAACCTTTACCTTGAAAATGATTGGTAATTGTTTTTAGGTTAAAGTGGCGCCAAAATCGCGGCAAATGAAGAGCAACTTTTTGCGGAAAAGCATTTTGGTATTTGGTAATAAAAGACGGAATTTGCGGACGAAGCTCAGGTTCTTCAATCACTCCAATATCCATTATTTCTTCTTCGCCGGGCTTTTCTTCAACTTTAATTTGCAGTAAGAGCATTCCGGGAGCAGTAGCAGGGATTTTAAGTTGATTAATTTCTTGTTGCAAAAATTCTTTCCATTCACCTGAAGAGCGCTCAGCAAGAATGCGGGTGAATTTTTGGTTTTGCCAATAATCAGCAGCGACAGGTTCACAGAGAATAATCACATCTTTATCTTTTAGTATCTCTTCGCCGCTTTCCTGGTTGTTGTAATTAATAATTTCTTCTTGGCGCCAAAGAAAAAGAAAAGTTTCTTTATCACGGATAAAATAAAGTTGATTACCCCAAATTACAGTCAGGATTAGATTCACTTGGTAGCGGGGCTGAGGGCCTAAGAGTAGCTGTTGGCGCTCTTTTACCCTTTGCCACGCTGTTTGAAGAGCGAGACTAATTCCACCATGATCTTGGCTGAAATATTCTTCACTTAAAGTGTGAAAAATTTGGCGGCTCAAAGTAGCCATTTTTTCCTGCCCTCCTTCTTCTTGTTCTTGTAAGGCCTTAAAGTTAAGTAAAGAAAATAAAATTCCGCGGCGT
>JALUVT010000117.1 GCA_027020325.1 bacterium | reverse complement strand
AGAATATACTGATCCGGATCACGGCTAATTTCCTGCTCCAAGAGCAAAACCTCAAAGTCCCGTTGCCGGATAACTTTTTGAAATTCAAAGGCATTAAGAAGGTTTAACTTAACTTTTATTCCCTCTTTTTCCCAAATTTTTTTAATTTTTTCGCCCCAAATTTGATAGCGGTGATCATAGGGTAAAGTAATTTCTATTGTGGAAGGCAGATTAAGGTCGTCTCTGTTCACTTTATTTAAAGTTTGTTTTTCATAGGCCCAGGAATGCGGGGATAAGGGAGAGTAAAAACGCTCTTTATAGGGCAGGGTGGCGTAGATTTGCTGGGCCAGATAACGACGGAGAAGGCGTGAGGCAAACTTTTTTTGCCCAAGATTAAAAAAAAGAACCCAGCGCTTTCCTTGCAGAGGTAAATGAAGAGGGATAAGATTGGGCCAATTTTTTAAACCTGCTGCCTGTTGAGGGTCGTCGAGGATGAAAGCCTGTATTTCTCCCAATTTATAAGCAGTAACTAATTCCGGTGGCCGGGCGTAAAAACGCAGGCGAAGGTAATCAATTTTACCGTTAAGAATTTCGAATTCAAGCCAATCGACCCAGTCTTTTTTTTCTGGATTAAATTTAAGGCGATGAAATTTTAAAATTCCACTCCCCACCGGCTGAAGGTTGAGAGGAGAACGGATTAGTTCCTGCGGAGGAATATCCTGCCAAAGATGAGCAGGTAAAATACCGAGAGTTAGATTTTCCAAAAAAGGGGCAAAAGGTTCGGACAGGGTAAAACGAACCTCAAAAGGCCCTATTGCCTCGATTTTGACCTGGGCAAAGGTGTTCTTTTCCGGCCCCTGATATTCTTTATTTTGCGTTAAACCGTAGGTAAAAACAACATCTTCACTGGTAATTTTTTTCCCGTCGTGCCAGAATTGGTTGTTGCGTAAAGTTATTTCATAGACCTTGCCCTCTTCCTTAATCTTCCAACTTTCGGCCAAATCCCCCACCGCAACTTGATTTTCATTAAAATGTACTAGCCCGCGGTAAATAAGAGGGGTTAATTCACGATCAATTGCATTCCAATCGGCAAATAAAGGATTGAGGTATAATGGTTGCCCGACCTGCCCTTCAATAAAAACTTTCTTTTCTCCGGGAAGACGACCGCGGGGATTAAAAAGCAAGATAAGGAAAATGACCCCGATAATTAAAAGAAGAAAGAGAAAAAAACGCAGAGCTAGATTAAGTCGCGGCGACATCTTGTTTTAGCCGAGGAAAAAATTAACCAGCGCTGAAGTGGTAAAAAGGAGCGCTAGAAGAATAGTGAGAAAAAAAAGACCCCGCTCCAGCCCCCGTTTGGTGTGGTAGATTTCCCCTCCCCCACCCAAAATCACACCCAGCCCTCCTTCGGGGATTTGTAAAAGAATTACCGTAATTAAGCTGATGCTGATAAGGAAATGGAAAATTTGCAAAAACAGTTTCATATTTCTATTCTATCAGCCAGGTCAAAAAACCACTGATTAAACTGATGCTCAAAGCTCCAACAATTGCCACCGCCCACTGCGGCCAGTAACCCGGAGCAATTAATAAAGGCCCAATTTCCAAGCCCGGAAAC
>JALUVT010000116.1 GCA_027020325.1 bacterium | reverse complement strand
GCCCTCTCGTTCTATTAATATTCTCACAAAGTGAGACAAAATGTCCGCAGGACTTAGGAAATCCCCCCAATAAATTCTTTTATGAAATAAAAGACAAAATGTCCGATAGGACTAAAGGCGGAAACCCCCTTTTAATTAATCTACACGACGATTGAATATAACTCCATATAAACGAATGTTTATATACCTTGAGGGGGTTATATGCTGGATGGACGAACTTGAAAGGCTAAATATTGAGATGTCTTCCAGAGGATTTCGAGAGAAAACAAAAAAATCTTATAGCAATATATTTCATAATTTTTTGAAATTTAATAAAAAATCTTTTTCTTTTTCGAGTGAAGATGACTTAAAGAGATATTTGTCTTACCTTAATCAGAAAGGTCAAACAAACATTACCTTAAACGTAGTTATTTCTGCATTGAAATTTGCGTTTCTTACCTTTAATAAAAAAATTGATATTAAAAGGCCGAAAAAAGAGCGGCGGCTACCGGAAGTTTTGTCTAAGGAAGATGTAAAAAGAATACTTGAATCTCAAACAAATGTTAAACATCGGCTAATCCTAGAGACAATTTATGGTTGCGGATTAAGAATATCAGAATTACAAAATTTAAAACCTGAAGATATAGATTTTGATAGAGAAATAACAAAAATAAGAAATTCAAAAGGGGCAAAAGACAGAATAATAAAACTGCCAAAAACTCTCCTCTTGAAACTTAAAAGTTATATAGAACTAAGCTCTGGAACATACCTTTTTGAAGGAAGGAAAGGAAAAATAAATATTAAAACAATACAAAAAATATTTGAGAATGCACTGAAAAAATCTCAGGTTAAGAAAAAGGTAAGTTGCCATACACTTCGACACTCATTTGCAACGCACCTATTAGAAAATGGAGTGGATATAAGAATAATACAAAAGCTTTTAGGACACTCAAAACTTGAAACGACACAGATTTATACGCATGTATCTGGATTTCAATTAGAAAATATTAAAAGCCCGCTTGATGAACTCTAAGTTTAAATGGCATCACAAAAAGCAACACTAATAATCACAGAAAAGCCGCAGGCAGCAGCAAAGATAGCGGCGGCTCTGAGTGGCGCGACCGATGAGAAAATCACGACAAAAGACAAGGTCTCCTATTATGAATTTATGCGGGACGGGAAGCGCTACATTGTCGGCTGTGCCGTTGGTCACCTGTTTGGTGTCCAGCAAAAAGCAGCAAGGGGGCCGTTCCCAAATTTTGAGGTTGACTGGGCTCCTGCCTACAAAAAGAAGTCTGGCGCATTTACAAAAAAATATCTGAATGTCTTAAAAAAACTTGTAAAAGAATCCGATGATTTTATTGTGGCAACGGACTTTGATGTAGAAGGAGAGGTCATTGGCTGGAATGTCGTGCGTTTTGTTGCGAAAAAAAAGGATGCGAAGCGAATGAAGTTTTCAAGCCTTACAAAAGACGCTCTTGAAGAGAGTTTCCAAAATCCCCTCTCAAATCTCAACTGGGGCGCGGCAGTCGCAGGCGAGACACGGCACTACATTGACTGGTTTTACGGGATTAATTTATCAAGGGGGCTTATGAAGGCTTTGAGCTCAACTGGGACTTTTAGGATTTTGTCTATTGGGCGGGTTCAAGGTCCTGCCCTG
>JALUVT010000115.1 GCA_027020325.1 bacterium | reverse complement strand
ACTTTTAATTTAGAGGGAAAAGAAACTTCTTTAGCCCAAGAATTAAAGAAGAGGAAAAAATATCCCCCTTTTTCTTCAGCTGCGGTGTGGCGTTTAATTGTCCAATTGCGCCGGCAACGCCTGCCGGATCCGCGGCAAATTCCTAATGCAGGTTGTACTTTTGTTAACCCCACTATTAGTCCACTTTTTTATCGTGAATTAAAAAAAGAAATTCCACAATTAAAAGGATTCCTACAAAAAGATGGCCAAATACGAATTCCCGCGGCCCAGCTTTTAGATCACCTCGGTTTACGGGGGTACAGACAAGGGAATGTTGGCCTTTATGCCCACCATGCGCAGATTTTAATTACTAATGGTAAGGCCAAAGGGGAAGAGATTTTAAGCTTTATCCGCTTTTTACAAACTCAGGTTCAGAAGCGGTTGGGGGTATCCTTGGTTCCGGAACTGAATGTCGTTGGTAATTTGGATTTCTAGAATTTACCTCGGCGGGGAAAATTATTTAAAAAAATCGCTTATTTCCAAAAACCTCGGTATAATTGAACTATTTAGAATTTTCGATGAAAGCTTTTCACTCCCTTAGCCTAGAGGAACTACAAAAATATTGGGGAACTAATTTTACTCAAGGGTTAAATGAGGCGGAGGTGCAACAGCGGCGGGAAAAATTTGGCCCTAATGAATTGCCACGCGAAAAGCCTCCCGCGGCTTGGCTAATTTTTATCAATCAATTTAAATCACCGCTGGTTTATATTCTTGTTTTTGCCGCTTTGGTTTCGTTCTTTTTGAAGCACTGGGCTGATGTTTTGGTGATCGGGTTAGCGGTAATCTTAAATACAATCCTCGGTTTTATTCAGGAATACCGCGCGTTGAATATTCTTTCACAGTTAAAGAAAATGGTTCATTATCAGGCGCGGGTTGTTCGTCAAGGGCGGGAAAAGCTGATCGCAACAACAGAATTAGTCCCGGGTGATGTTTTGATTCTTGAAGCGGGAGATAAAATTCCCGCTGACGGGCGCTTGATTAGAGCCCGTGAATTCCAGACAATCGAGGCGGCTTTAACCGGGGAATCCGCTCCGGTAAAAAAAGAGGTGATTAATCTGCCTGAGGAGACACCTTTGGCTGAACAGAGAAATATGGTTTTTATGGGTACAGTTGTCAGCCGAGGGCGGGCAGAGGTTCTGGTCGTTGCAACAGGAGCGCGGACCCAATTTGGCCACATTGCTCGTTTAGTTGCCACTACCACAAAAGGAAAAACTCCTCTCCAGCAACAAGTAGCTAAATTTAGTTATTTTTTAACCCGGGTTGTAGTTTTGATTTGTTTTTTTATTTTTGTTCTCGGTATTATTGAGGGGAAACCTTGGTTTGAGATGTTGACCACGGCAGTAGCCGTGGCCGTAGCCTCGATCCCCGAAGGCCTGCTGGTTGCTTTAACTGTTACCTTGGCTTTAGGAATGCAGCGTATTTTGCGTGGTCAAGGGCTGGTGCGTCATCTTGTTGCTGCAGAAACATTGGGGAGTACGGAAATAATTTGTACTGATAAAACCGGAACTTTAACCAGTGGTGAAATGCGGGTTAGTTCTTTTCATTTACCTTATTTTCCCGCGCGTAATTCTTTTTTACGCCCCTCTTTATTGGCAGCGGCGCTAGCTAATAATGCGGTTGTT
>JALUVT010000114.1 GCA_027020325.1 bacterium | reverse complement strand
ATGAACTTGCATTAACCCACAAATCTTGGGTAAATGAACATCCCGGCACAAGAGAGTCAAATGAACGCCTTGAATTTCTTGGCGATGCAATTTTAGAATTTGTTGTATCAAAAGTTTTGTTTGAAAAATTTAAAGATAAAGAAGAAGGTTATTTAACAGCGCTTAGGGCAAATATTGTAAACACCCAAAATCTATCAAAAGCCGCAAAAAGACTCAAGCTAGGCCAATCCCTTTATTTGTCCAAAGGGGAAGAAGAAGGCGGAGGAAGACAAAATAAATCCCTTCTTGCCGATACAATGGAGGCCATAATTGGCGCCTTGTTTCTTGATGGGGGAATAAAAAACGCAGAAGACTTTATCCATAAAAATATTCTCTATGATCTGTCAGAAAAAATAACCAAACCGCTTAAAGACTCCAAAAGCAGACTTCAAGAGTTGGTTCAGGCAAAAGGACAACAAACCCCTAAATATGAAATTATAAAAGAGAGTGGACCTGATCATGATAAAAAATTTACAGTTGCAGTGATAATAAGAGGTAAAAAATATGCACAAGGCACTGGAAAGAGTAAACACCAAGCAGAACAAAAAGCAGCCACCAAAGCATTAAAAAAATTAAAAGCTTGAGGCATTTTTACTAATATAGTACAATCAACAGCATGGTAAGAATAAGACTTGCTCGACTGGGCAAAAAAAATGACCCATTTTACAGAATAGTTGCCATAACTCAACAAAGAAAAAACAGGGGAAAAGCGCTTGAAATTCTTGGCACTTGGTATCCAAAAAAAAATGACTTAAAGATAAAAGAAGACAGAGTTAAATTTTGGGTAGACAGAGGAGCTCAAATATCTGATGGTGTAAGAAAGTTAATAAAACAACAATGAAAGAACTTTTAGTATTTATTCTCAATAATTTAATTGAAAATGACCAATACCAAATAAAAGAAATATCTGATGGAAATCATGTTACATTTGAGATAAAAATTGATCCAAATGTCATAGGCTTAATAATCGGTAAAAATGGATCTGTGGTTAAATCAATAAGAAATCTACTAAAAGTAAGGGCAGTAATTGAGGAAAAAACAGTAAGCATATCTGTAGAAGAGGAGCTTAATTGAACGGATCTACCTTGACATTATCATTAAAATTAGGCTCAAGTGTAGTAAATTCAGGTTTTGCATATTCTGATAAATCCAAAAGAGTATTTACCTGTTCATCTGATAATCTTTTGATTGGTTCTGTAATTGCTGGAATTTTTTTAGGCAAATCTGCATAATACACAGAAATAGTCATGTTTGAATTTGACCCAACCCCCAATTCTTCAACCTTTAATAATTTTATTTTGAACAGCGGAAGTGATTTTTCAATTGTTTGGGAAAATTTAAAAACTGATAATATATCTCCTTCATAATCAACTTTAAATTCAATTTCTCGAAATGGATCATCAGGAGAATTCTTATAACTAAATGAGGGTTCTCTTAAAATCAAGCCATTGTCTCTTGCAATTGAATTAAGTTGTAAAAACGACCAAATCAAGGGGTTGTTAGACGGCACCGCAAGCAATGATAGGTCAGCACCATCAAGAACTTTTTGACCAAGAGTGGATAATATTTCAATTTTTTCTTTAAGTACAACTTTTTCTTTTTCAAATTGCTCTATTTTACTTTGGCTTTCAGATAATAACTTTCTG
>JALUVT010000113.1 GCA_027020325.1 bacterium | reverse complement strand
CGAAAAAGGCTCATACTCCTAAGGCTTTTTGGCAGGCTTACGGAGTCAAAATAACCCAAATTAATCGGGAAAATTATCTGGACTTTATCCTAAACAAGTTTTAAACGACATTCGCTCCAGGACTTCAATGCCTAGGAGCTTAAGGCCGGTTTTGAGGATTATTAAGCAGAGAGGATATTAAAAGATTTGAAAGTGTTACCTATGTGCCCGTCTAGTACAAAGAATTGACAGTCAAGAATAACCTTGCTAAAATTGGATTAATGTCCAATAATAACCTAGTTGAAATGGGATACATACCTCGAGAAATTGAGGCAAAAATTGATCAACTGCTCAAGCTGCCCCAAATTATTGCCCTGGTGGGGCCAAGAAGAAGCGGCAAGACCACTCTTTTGCTGCGATTAAAAGAAAAGCTGACTCAAGAAGGAAAAAAGGTTGTTTATCTAAGTTTTGAGGATCAAGAGGTTTTAAGTTTATTTGTCAATGATATTAAAAATTTTGCTCGGCTTTATTTAGCCGGAAATCAGTTTTTGCTTTTGGATGAATTTCATTACGCCAAAAACGGCGGACGACAATTAAAATTTCTCTTTGATTTTTATCCGAAAAAAAAGATTATCGTCTCCAGTTCCTCAAGCACTGAACTGGCCATTCGTGCCCTTCAATATCTGGTTGGTCGGGCATTAACAGTTACTCTTTATCCCTTTTCTTTTGCGGAATTTCTTCGAGCCAAAGACAAACAATTATTTACTATTTGGCAAAGGGAAAAAGGAAAAAAACTAGTTAATTCTCCCCTATTCAGTCGCTTAAACGCCCTTTTAGAAGAATACCTTTTGTTCGGCGGCTACCCAGAGATAGTTTTAACTCCTCAAAAAGAAATTAAACAAGAACTTTTAACCAATATTGTTAATTTGCTGTTTTTACGGGAAGTTAAAGATTTTTTAAGCTTTGCCAATACTTTGAAACTGCAAAAACTGATTAAGGCTCTCAGTCTCCAAATCGGCAATTTGGTTAACCTGAACGAATTAAGTCAAGTCACCCAACTGGATTTTAAAACTCTCAAGCGCTATTTGGCTTTCTTGGAAAAAACTTTTATTATCCGTCGCGTCGGTCCTTTTTTCAGTAATAAAAGAAAGGAGCTAGTTAAAGCCAGCAAGATTTACTTTCTTGATCCGGGGCTGCGCAATGCGGTAATCGGTCAATTTTCTTACCTGAATAATCGGACCGATGTCGGGCCGCTTTTAGAAAACGGGGTCTTTGTTTTTCTTCGCCAGCAACAAGTCAAATTTTGGCGAACTAAAAATAAAACCGAAGTGGACTTTGTTTTAGAAAAAAATGGCCAAATTATTCCCCTGGAAATTAAGGCAGGAGGAGCCGGGCAAAAAATTCCCCGCCCTTTGCGCTCTTTTCTTGAGACCTATCAGCCAAAGATGGGCTTTGTTGTTTCTTTGACGCCTCAATGGCAAGAAAAAATGGTGGCCAAAAGCCGGGTCTCTTTTGTTCCTCTGGCTCTCTTGCCCAAAAGTTTAGCCTAACTACATCCGCTCCAAAACCTCGATGCCTAGGATTTGAAGGCCGGTTTTGAGGATTCGGGCGGTGGCGGCGGTGAGAAGAAGACGGAAGTTGGTTTTGGGCCCTTCAATTTTCTCTTTTTGATCTTTGGATTTTGGATTTTGGATTAATATCCGGTGTTTTTGGTAAAAGAGATTGAATTTTT
>JALUVT010000112.1 GCA_027020325.1 bacterium | reverse complement strand
ATGACGGAAAGCTTTAACTGCACAGACAGGGGATTTTTTAACAGCCAGTGCAGAGGCAAGATTCCAATTGAAAACAAAAGTGTCGGAATTTTCATCAGGTGTAAAGACCAGCCGTGGCTGGACAAGGCAAACCAAAGCGAAAAGAGAAATGCCAACAAAGAGCCAATCTTTTACACCCTGAAAAAGCCAAAATTCAAAATAAAAATAGATTCTGTTGAGCCAAGCTCAAAGATTATCACAAAGAGCCCCTACGCCACCGTTAAGATAAGAGCCGCTACAAGCGGAGGAGGCCAAAGCCACATTTGTAAGTATTCACTAAACGGGGAAAATACAATAACCTTTAAAAAAACATACGGCCGCGTCCACGAGCAGGAACTAAATCTCCCACAAGGCCTATACACAGTATACATCAACTGCGAAGATTTTGCAACAGGGGACAAGGCGGACGCATCTTACAGCTTTGAAATAGAAAGAGATTTAAGCGAGCCAAGGATATCGCGCATTTCCCAGTCTTCTGGAAAGATAAGCTTTCAAACATCTGAGGAAGCAAGCTGCAGATACTCAACGAGCTCATGCAATTTCATCTGGTCAAAGGCAAAATCTGCGGGCACGGAAAAGAGCCACGAAATCTCGCCCGCGGCAAAGGGAACAAGGTATTTCATTCGCTGTGAAGACAAGTTTGGAAACGGGCCATCAGGATGCTCAATTTCAGTTGTTGCGGTTTAGCAATTAATTTATAAATCCCAAATACCTGATTAAGAAATGATGAACCAAAGAGGGCAAATAATGATTTTTGTGGTAACGGCACTTTTAATAATCGTTGCTGTCGCCGTGTATTTCGTCTGGATTTCCCCAAGCTCAAGCATAGGAAGAATTACAGGGCTTTCATTTGAATCCTGTGTTGAGAGCGCTTCCGTTGAGGCAATAAAAGAGCTTGAAAAAACAGCAGGAATAGAAAGCAAATTCACATATCCCTACAATGGTGACAAAGTCCCCTACCTTTGCTACACCGACGAGTTCTACAAGACATGCACTGTCCAAGAAGCCCTTCTGACAAGGCAGTTTGAAAAGAATTTAAAGGCATTAACAAAAGACAAGGTTCAGTCCTGCTATGACTCAAATGTCAATTCTCTTCGCTCACAGGGCTACGAGGTAAAGGAAGGCCAGCTTGAATTTGAGCCGTCACTTGAGCTTGGCAGGGTGAAAATCTCCATAAAGGCGCCGACAACAATTGACTCCGCCTCGTTTTCAAAAGTGGATTTGAGCTTCCAGTCGCCAATTTATGAAATGCTAATGTTTGCATCAACAATAACCCAGCAGGAGGCCCGCTTCGGAGATTCAGACCTTGACAGCCTTCGCCTTTACTACCCGGACTACATTTTTTTGAAAACAAAAAGGGGAGACGGGACAACTATTTATACCATAAAAAGCAAAAAGTTTGGCGACGAAATTAGTTTCGCAAGTAAAAGCCTTCCATGGCCGGCAGGATATGAAAGATGAAGGGGACAAAACAGAAAAAAATAATTGCAGGCTTTCAGTCACTTTTGATGATATTATCTCTTTTCGCATTTTCTTCAATCATTCATTCAAGTTTCGCAAGCGCTCAGGCAACTCCTTCAAGTCCAAGTTACTGTTGCGAGGAAACAGTTGACGGCGGGCTTTGCATAAACACAAAGCAAAGCAACTGCAAGCCGGGAAAAAAAGCTACACCGACA
>JALUVT010000111.1 GCA_027020325.1 bacterium | reverse complement strand
AGCATGTGCCAGAAAGTTATCTTTAAGCTGGAGGCTACCAATATTGGCAGTAATGACTTGAAATATGATGATTTTTTGCCTCAAGGCGACAAAGACCCCAAATTTAATTTTTCAATAGATGGAGACAAGGTTGGGGCAGGAGGAACAAATGACATCTACCGCGTTAAAGATTTTGGCGTAATCCATCCCGGAGAAACAAAGATAATTGAGTTATACAATAAAACGCCCGGCAATGGCTTTGATTCTTTCCCTAAGGGCAAACAAAAAGTACACATCAATACTCTAAACGGTCCCTTAAGGGAATATCAAGGGCAGATGATGTATCCTTGTTGTGGCAACTGCTGTAGCGAGAGAAAAGATTTAAATACTTTTGAGATTCTGATTGGACCAGAAGTCGACACTCCTGAAGATTACGAAAGATGTTTTGCTACCTAGTTTTAGGTATTGTTGCGCAAGATCCTAGCTAAAATAAATTGCTCCCCTTGGCTCAAAAATTGGCGATAACTTAATCATTGATCATAAATTGAATCGATCCGATTGCTTTTTTATTTACTACAAAAGTTTGAACCTCCCCTCCGCAGAAGTTTTGTAAAAAGTTTTTCAAAGTAAGAAGTTCTCTAATAAGCGATAAAGCAGTTAAAGAAATTTCTTCCTTTGATGAGAAGTTTAGAGAAAAATATTTTCAAAATTTACAAGATTTAGCCAATTGAGGATCTTGCTGTTTTTGAAAACCAGATCTTTCCCTTTATAGATGACAAAGCTCTTTTTGATAGGTAAAAACTGACGATAATAGTCAATTCTTTTTACAAATTCGGGATTAAAAGTCAAAGAAGCTTTAACTTCTAGGACAGCTAATTTAGCGGAAGAGTAGCTCCAAAGGAAATCAAGTTCATTACCAGTTTTATCGCGAAGAAAATAGGGTTTTCCATAAAGATTAAGATGAGCAAAATTCTTCACAATGTCTGCCACAATGAAATTTTCAAAAATTTGACCATAAAGAGGGTGCGATTTAAGTTCTTGTTCATTTTTAATACCTAAGATTGTTGTAAGAAGGCCACTGTCGTAAAAATAAAGTTTGGGAGTTTTGATCAAGCGCTTTTTGATGTTAGCAAAATAGGGCCTTAAACGAAAAACTAAATAGGAGGCTTCCAAAACCGAAAGCCACTGGCGCAAAGTAGTAAGAGAAACTCCTAAAGAATTGGAAATAGAGCTTAAATTCAAAAGACTACCCGCTTGCCCGGCCAAAAGTAAAATAAAATCCTGAAAAAGCAAAAGGTCCTTAATTTTTTTCAAACTTCGCACATCTCGTTCAAGATAAGTTCGCAGATAGCTTTGATACCATTCAATTCTTGTTCCTTTTTTGAGCTGCCAAATGCGAGGATAAAAACCCTGTAAAATAGCTTTATCTGCAACCTGGGGGATACTCTCTTTTATCTCTAGTAAAGTGAAAGGAAAAAGCTCCACTATTCCGACCCTTCCCGCTAAAGATTGAGAAACTTTATCGTGCAAAAGAAGGTTTTGTGAGCCGGCAATAATTACTTTTTTTTCTTGATTATCAACAAGCTCTAAAAGATAAGAAAAAAGCCAAGGAGCTTCTTGGGCTTCATCGAGAATTATTTTTTCCGGAGACAAAAAACCCAACGGATCTTCTTTGGCTTGTAAAAGGGTCGAAGGAGTTTCTAAGTTGAAATAGGCAAAATCTGGAAAGAGATGTTTTAAGAGCGTAGTTTTCCCCGATTGACGCGGCCCAGTAACAAAAACTACCGGGAAACTCTTAAGCAATCTTTTGATCCTTCGCTCTACTTGTCTTTGGATATACATATGCTTTTATTGCTTTTATTGTATCACTCCTTGTCCAAATCTCAACTCAAAGTTTAATTTTGTCCGAGCGATTAAAATTAAGAAAACTTCGAGTTCTATCAAGTGAGTTTGGGAGAATAAATATTAGCTGATTAATATTAACCAAACAGAAAATTTAATTACAATATTGAGGCTTCAATATATTTTTCCTCCTAAGGGAACATCTTTTTCTGGAATGACCAAAATTGCCCTTCCCTTTTCATCAGGAAAGCCAAGGACTAAAACCTCAGAAAACTTAGATCCTATTTTAAGTGGAGGGAGATTAATTACTCCGGCAATTAATCTTCCTCGAAGCTCATCTTTAGAATAATGTGTAAACTGTCCAATAGATTGTTTGATCCCAATTACAGGGCCAAAATCAACCTTGAGTAAATAAGATGGTTTTCTGGCTTCGGGATAGTCTTCTATTTCAATAATTTTCCCCACTCGAATGTCTATTTTTTCGAAATCAGAAATACTTATTTGCATTAGTAACATTATAAAGAGGCCTTGCTGATCTAACAAGTTCAAATTTAGTTGTCCGGGGACTCAATACAGCATTCCCAAAACATAAAGAGGCACTGCAGACTTTTGTGAAGAAAAAGGATAAAGAGCTAAAACTTTATTTTTGACCTCAATTCCTTTAAATTGGTTTCTTCCTTTAGATTTTCCACCCACTTCAATTACATATTCTTTTCCCTGCCATTTCAGGTAAAAATCTGGAGTTTTACGCCCTCTCTTAGTTTTTAAATATTTCAATCTTATCCCCAAACCTTTTAATTGGCTTACCAAAAAATCCTCTTTCAAAATGCCCATTACTTCTGAAACCTCCTTTTCGGAAAGATAAATCCTAAAAGGTAAGTTCAGCAAAATCTTAGGTTCCTTAAGAACATTGCGCCCCACTGGCCAAATTCGGTTAATTAAAAAAGCTCTTTCTAAAAGTTCCAGCAATTGTCCCATTTTATACTTGCTTACTTTAAAATTTTGCGCTAATTGACTGACACTAATATCCCCTCCTGGAATCTGGCTAAGAAACTTAAGAATTTGTTTCAACAGAACTTGATCACTTAAATTAAGGGCTTTTTCCGAGGTTAAATCTTTTACCAAAATCCTTTCTATAATATTAGTAATTAATTGAGGAGTTTTATTTTGAATTTGAGAAGGAAGAGGGAAATTAAGGTAATCCCAAAAGTATCCCTCTAATTCAGGATCAGCCTCAGAAACCTCCAAAGCTTGCGCTAGGTTTAATTTCGACACTGTTTTTTGTTCTGTTAAGGCCAAATACTCACGAAAACTTAAAATTGGCAAAGTTAAGACCCTTACTCTTCGCGAAAGATCTTCCCTCGTAGTTAAAATATCTAAGGACACAGAGCTGGTGAAAAAAAGCTTTAATTTGAGAATGTCATAGATCTGCTTAAGATAAAGAGCCCACCGCGGGAGGTAATGAACCTCGTCAAGTAGGAGTGTACTTATCCGATAACGCTTAACCAACTCTTGGGCTAAAACAAAAAGGTCAGCCTCTTCAACCGTATCTAAAGAAATATAAAAACTCTGTGGCAGGGCATTCAAAAGTTGTAAGAGTAAAACAGTTTTTCCACTGCCTCGTAACCCAGAAATTCCAGTAATATGGGGCAACTTTACCTCTTTTTCCTTTAATTCTTTAAAAAGAAAACGCTGAAAACTAAACCGTTTTCCCTGCTGACGGTAATCGTTCTGTAATTGAACTAGTTTTTGCAAAATTTTGTTTTCCATGCTCCAATTATATCAGAAAATTGCATCTTGTTAAACAAATTTACCAAAATGCCTATCATTTTGGTAAATATTTTTACCGGAATGACTATTTCGACAAAAAATTTATAAAACTAATTCTTCAAAACAGCCACTAAGTAATATAGAATAGTGGTGATATATCAACTAACTCTCTGCCTTCCTTATTGTCTTTAATTTTGGTCACGGATAAGAAAGGGTATAAGAGGTGTGGTTATGAGTTCATTGCCCTAAACAACAAAATAGGTCGCTGTTATCCTTACTTAGGAAACAAAGATTGGGGGCTGATTTAGGGAATTACTTTAATAATTAAATTAGCTGATTTTGGGCCAAAACTTTCCAAAATGGCACTACTTTTACTTTGTCCTGTTGAATTTCGTAATCTTCGCTAATAATAAACCCTTGGGGGGAGCCGAATTTTTCCAAAAATTTTTTTACTTGGGCAACTTCTGCTTTACCAGATTTTACCTCTACTGGGAAAATTTGATTATTCTGTCTTAAAACAAAATCAACCTCAAATCGGTTACGGTAATAATATTTTGCCTCAAAAAATGTCACCACAGCTGTCTCTAAGACTTTTTTAAAATTTGCTTCTTCTGATAAATAAATAGAGCAAAAAGCAGGGTTGTAAGGATAGATTTTTTTACCCTTACGCGAAGAAATTCGTAAGCTGGGTCTAAAATTCCTTACTTCTCGTAAGAGCAAAGCATATTTGAGGTAGAAAATATAGTTAATTACCGTGATTTTACTTCTTTGGAACTCAGAAGCAAGCTTGTCGTAATTTAAAATCGTGCCGGGCTGGGAAAAAAAGTTTTCTACCAAAGATTTTAAAAAAGCTGGATCACGCAAGCCAAACTTTAAAGGCAGATCTTGGCCGATAATTTTATCCAAAACTGAACTTTTTAAGTAACGCCGAATGATCTCCTTATCCTTTTCCTCCACAATTTCAGGGAAACCTCCTTTTAAGATATATTCTCTTATCAAAAGTTTCAGCTCCTTCCTATAAAAATCAAGCTTTTCTTCCTCTAGTTTTATTCCTTTCCACTCTAAAAACTCTGTAAAACTTAAAGGAATAAATTCAAACTCAAATACGCGCCCCGCCAGACTTTCTCTTGCACTTTTTTGAAGATTAATGGAAGCGGATCCGGAAAGAAAAATTTTTATTTTAGGATAACGATCATAAATTACTTTTACCCGCTCTTGCCAGGCTTCGAGTTTTTGTATTTCATCAAGAAAAAGGTAAAGCTGCGTATTTTCTGTGATAGGTTCTTGCAACACTTTTAACTCATAAAGACCCAAGACATCCCTTAAAGATGATTCCTTTTCATCAAAGGAAAAATAAATGATTTTTTGAGGATTAACTCCAGAAAGAATAAGCTTTTGAATTAATTGATAGAAAAAAGTTGTTTTACCCGTTCTTCTTAAGCCATATATCAATAGAGCCTGCCTTAAAGGAAGAAATTTTTCTATCTTATGAAAAAATTCCTTCCTTTCCCGGCCCAAAAAAATTTCGGCAACCTTCTTCTCTTTCCACCAAGGATTTTGTAGAATTAAGTCATTTAGAGCAGCCATTTCAAGATTAGTATAGCATACTATACTAAAAAACCAATTATTAGTTTAGTATACTAAACTAATCCTTAACCCGGCGCTAATTTTTTCTTCACCCTTTCAAAAATCCTTGAAAGCTTGGGGTGGCGCGTGCATCAGCATATCTTTCCAGCCACTCGTTAAATTTAGCCTCAGTTTTTTGGTCTAAATAATCTCCTTCCGAAAAAGTGGTCCAATTTTAAATTGAATCAAAATGTATAAGATCGACATCGCCACTGCAATATACAAGGAAAAAGCATAATTCTCTATCTTCCAGCTCTCAATTGTCAAAAGGGTAATAAAACCATTTAACGCCGCGGTCAAATAGGGTAAGGGTTTTTCTGTTTCCGGATAATAAAATGCTTTCACCATTGTCGGTAAACCGGCTAAAAAGTCAGCCATAATACTAAAAAGAAGAGCAATATTCCCGACGCGGGTTAATTGCCAAAGGAAAAGACCTAGCAGCGACAATCCTCCACAGAAAAGATCAAAGCTCTTTAGTTTCCAATATGATTTTTGGTTAAAAAAAGAGGCGATAAAAATAAAAAGTGGAATTGCACCAACACTAAAAGTCATCCAAGCCTCAGCTCCTACTCCTTGACTTAACTGAGAAAAAAAAGCAATCAATGGGGCCAAGGACCAGAGAAACCAAGTTACCTTATTCGGCTTAACTCTTCCTTTTAGAGTAGAGAAAAAGTAATCAATGCTTCCGCCAAAATTAAGGGCGATTCCAATAAAAACAAATTGTTTAGGTAACACAAGAAAATTATAACAAAACAGCTCTTATAAACTAAGGTAATAAGAATAAACAATTTGTTGGCGCCCCAAGCCAGCCTTCCCCTGACTTACAAAACAGAAAGAGTTCTTCCTTAAAAAATAAAGCATCCACCCGCGCCGGGCGCGGGTGAATGTTGCTAATAGCGATTCAAACGCGGTTGCCGCGGGCGGGCAAAATCAATCACCAGATCTCGTCCCTCAAATTCTTTACCGTGCAGAGCTTTAATTGCCTCTTCGGCTGATTCCACTGTTTGCATCGTCACAAAAGCAAAGCCGCGGGGACGCTCTGTTTCCCGTTCTTTAATAATTGTTACCTCAACTACGGGACCAATTTGGCTAAAAAGAGCTGTTAACTGTTCGTTATTGACGCTAAAAGACAAATTCCCGACGAAAAGTTTTTTTGATTTGGGATTATTCGGCATCTATTTCACCCCCTTCAATTGAAAAGGCCACGGGAAAAAGGGGAAAAAGAGATTAAAACACTCTGTTCGACCTCAATTCTCCGGGGCTAAGTAAAGTTTAACATATTACCGGATAAAAAGCGAATTAAAAATGGCGCGCCCGGTGAGATTCGAACTCACGACCTTCGGCTCCGGAGGCCGACGCTCTATCCAGCTGAGCTACGGGCGCAATTCATTTCCAATTTTACCACAGGAAGAAGGAAAAGAAAGAAAATTTTCGCTTCAATTCTAAGCTTTGTCCCATTTGAGGAAGGCTGGTCATTACTCCAGCCACACTTCCCCGCGGAGAAGCAATAAAAAAAGTTTTTTGCCCCGGAGTATTGATTGTCCGGCGAGTTTTTTCTTCTTGGAGGCGTACTTGAATAAAATATTTTCCTCCCTCACGCTGAGGAGCAAGACGCGAAGAAAGAATAATCCTCCCGCAACCATCTTGATTTAACTTTAAACGGGGGAAGTAACTCCAGTTTTGATTCCAACTCAACCATTTTTCTTTCTCCGGCGACCAAGTTTGTAAATCATAAAGATATTTTTTATTCTTTCCTCCACGGACTTTCAGATGCCAAATTTGATTAGGCTGCCCCCCGCAAAGAACAAAAGGAATGGCAATTTTTTCTCTTACTGCTGCTTCGGGCGGAGCAACCCAGGCCGAAATAATCTTGCTCGAACGCGGAGAAGAAGAAACAACAGGGCAACTGGGGAAGGGCGAATTTGAATTATTTACTTGCGGTGGTAAAGGGACAGTTGTAGAAAAGGAATCAAGATCCGCTTGAGGAAAGGAAGGAGAGGGAGGAAAATGTAAGGCAACAATTTGGGAAGGGCTATCGATAATTTTATTATCCTCAGTCCCGCGGAGGCGTAAACGAAAATAATAGTCTCCCTCAGGAGTTCCTTCTCGCATGCGGCCACGCACCTTGCCTTTGCCTCGTCCCCCCGAATTGACTTTAATTAAAGGCAGACTTTCCCAAGATGCATTCCAAGCCCGCCAGGTTTTATTCTCAGGATTCCAAGTTTGAAAATAATAGGGGTGATTATTTTCTTTCAGTGGAGCCAATAATCCCTTGAAAAAGTAAGAAGTTTGAGGCGGGAAATGATTTAATTCAAAATTAATTGTTACTGTTTGCGAAAGGGGGAAGAAAGAGGGCAGGAAAATTCTTATTTGCGGACTCAAAGGAGTCGGTGAAGAACGAAGTAAAGGTGTTAAACTTGGGCTAATGAAAATTGTCGGAGTGAGGAAAAAAGAAGGAGAGGGAGTTAAGCGAAAAAGCGAAAGTGAGGGAGAGGGAGAGGGAGAGGGAGAAGGAGAAGAAATTACAGGGGATGGTGAAGAAAAGGGTGAAGGGGGAGGCGGAAGAGAAGGGGAAGAAGAGAGGACTGGAGTTGCTGAAGGAGTCAGCGGGGGCTGGAGGGAAATTTCATCCCGCGCTGGGTGAAGACTATCGGAAGCACGCAACCATTTTAATGTCCCCCCGCTCGTATAGCGCGCGATCTGCAAATAATAAAGGCCGGGGCCGTGATACCCGGAATCATCTTCATCAACCCGACAAGATAATTCCCCTTTCCAATTTCCCTCCTCGTCAGTGGTTAAAGAATATTGCTCTTGATAATTGGCGCTATTTTTAACCCAATCATCAGCGACCTTGGTCAGGGCAAAATAATTAGGGCGCTTTCCATTATCCTGATAAAAAGCACATTTTA
>JALUVT010000110.1 GCA_027020325.1 bacterium | reverse complement strand
TGAGGCTTGAAAAGAAACATGACCTTCACTGGTATAATGAACGGCATTTTCGAGAATATTACCGAGAGCAATTTTTAATTTGTTGGGATCCACTTTTCCAATTAAGTAATTGGGAATATCTATTTTAGTTTGCCACTGCAGACCCTTGGCTTTTGCCTCCCACTGGTAGTTTTCAACTAAATCATAAAGCAGATCTTTAATAACCACACTTTCTTTATGAAGATCATGACTCTTTTCCAATGAAGCAACTAGTAACAGCCGTTCAATGAGATTTTCTAGATTCTGGATACTAATTTGAGTTTTTAGTACCAATTCTTTTTTTTCTTCTGGAGGCAAGTTGTTTTCTTGAAGCAGTTCAAAATAGCCCTTGATAATTGTTAAGGGACTACGCAGATTATGTGAAGCCTGGGCAATAAAAATGCTTTTTCGTTTACGGAAATAGTATTGATCAGTTATGTCACGGAAGGTGACAATTGTTTTATTTCTGGTTTCTTGATCAAAATGGCTAATTTTGCTTTCAATAATTTTTTTCCGTTGTTGACGGTCGGTTAAAGCCAAAATAAAATTACCATTCAATTGGGGAAGTTTATGATTAATGACTTCTTTTTCTTCGAGGGAAAAAAATTGAATGAAGTTGTCTAAACTTTGTCCTAACATCTCAATTTCACTCCACCCTAAAATTAATTCTGCTTGATGGTTGACAAGAATAATATTAAGGTTGGCATCGAGCATAATTACAGCATCAGAAAGTTCGCGTAAAACAGCATCTGTTGGCTCAAATTGAGGAGATAATTTTTCTCGAAACAGGCCTCCTTCAAGGTATAGAGTTTGGTCAGCAAAAGGCTCGATGCGCGTATCGTGGGTAACTACGATGGCGGCGCAGTTATTTTCTTGAGTAATTTCGCGGATTAATTTCATAACCACTTGCCCGGCGGCAGCGTCCAAATTTCCTGTTGGCTCATCGGCTAGGAGTAGTCGTGGTTTATTGATTAAGGCTCGGGCAAGGGCGACACGCTGTTGCTCCCCGCGAGAAAGTTGTGATGGTAAGTGCTGCAAACGCTGGCTGAGGCCCATTCTTTTTAGTAATTCTCGGGCTTGTTTCTTTTTGCTCGGTGTCAGGTCTCCGGCTAGAGCAGGAGCGGCGAGAACATTCTCTAAAGCTGTAAGGGCGGGCATTAAATTGGCTGTTTGAAAGACAAAACCAAGTTTATGATAGCGCAAATAAGGCTTCTCTTTTTCCGGGAGGTCGAGGATGTCAATTCCGTCTAATCGAACCTCACCTTTATCTGCGGAAAGAAGAAGCCCGATAATTGAAAGTAGGGTCGTTTTTCCACTTCCCGAGGGGCCCATGATTAAGGTAATTTTTCCGGCCGCGGCTTGAAACGAAACTCCTTGAAGGACGGGAACAATTTGGTGTGATTGAGGAAAACTTTTATGGAGGTTAGTAATTGTTAATAAAAAATTATTGTTTTTCATTTCAGTTCTCTTTAGAGAATATAATTAAAGGATCATTTTTGGCAACGGCTTGAAGAGGAAGAAAGATAGAAGGAGGTGCAATTAAAAGCAGAATAATGATCGCTACGCTTATTGTAACGGGGTGGTAGAGCCAAATTTGATTTACCCCATTTAGAAATTGCATCAAGCCTCCGGCAATAAGAAAAGCTCCTAAACAAGCGACAAATTCTAACAATAAAATTTGCAGAAGTGAAAAATAGAATAATCGGCGCATTTTTATTCCTAAGGCCC
>JALUVT010000109.1 GCA_027020325.1 bacterium | reverse complement strand
CAAAAGCCAGGAAAAAAGAAGCCATTCTGTTAAAAGAAGAAGGAGAAACGATCCCGCTGGTGTAAAAAGATTTTGCAGGCGCTGAAAGAGAAATTGCCCCAGTATCCCTCCCCCTGCAGGCCAGATTGCCGCGGTTAAAGCCAGAGAATTAAGAAGGAGTAAAAAGGCTGCGCCAAGAAGGTGGTCTGCTATTTCGCGTCCCCAAAAATAGAGGGCGAGGGCCAAACTAAGCGCGGGGAAAATAAAAACCCCCCAGCCCCAAAAGAGGCGCAACTGTTCTCCCAATCCATTCAAAAAAGAACGGGTTAATCCCAAAATAGTGAATAAGGTTCCCAATCCAATAAGGGCAAAAAATAAGGCTAAAGCCGTCCGCAGCGAAGGAAAAGATAAATTAAGCTTTCTTTTTTTTCTGCGGCGGCGGGCTTTCCGTCGTGGCATCTTGTCTGCATTATAACAAATCATTTATGAGGACAATGAAGTCTTGTCGCCGGGGGTTGCTTCTGGTATAATAGCGCCGTTGCGATAAATTTATGGCCGCGAAAACAGAGAAGATGGTGCAGGAAGGAGTGGTTATTGAGAGCCTGCCCGATGCTGTTTTTCGTGTTCAGTTGGAAAACGAAAGTGTTGTCGTCGCTTATATCTCCGGCAAAATGCGGCGTCATCATATCCGGATTTTAGTCGGAGATCGGGTCCGGGTAGAAATTCCGCCCGAGGACCCGCAACGAGGGCGAATTGTTTATCGTTATAAAAAATAATATGAAAGTTCAGGCTTCAGTAAAAAAACGCTGTCCGAAATGTAAAATTGTCCGTCGTAAGGGACGGGTTTATGTTATTTGTAGCAATCCCCGCCATAAACAACGGCAGGGTTAGTTAATTTTTAAGCATGGCGCGACTGGTTGGAGTTAATATTCCCGACAACAAAAAAATTGAATATGCCTTAACTTCTATCTATGGGATTGGCCTATCGCGGGCGAGAAAGATTGTCCGCGAAGCGGGAATTGATCCTGCGTTACGAACCAAAGATCTTGATCCTAAAGATTTAGCGCGGCTGGGTCAGCTGATTGAAAATAATTATAAGGTTGAAGGAGAACTGCGGATGCGTTTGCGCGAAGATATCCGTCGTCTTAAGATGATAAAGTGCTATCGCGGCCGTCGCCGCCGCCGTCGTTTACCGGTGCGGGGACAGCGAACGCGTCACAATGCCCGAACCGCTAAAGGACGCAAGAGAATGGCCGTGGGTGGATTGACAGCGAAGAAGAAAGCCGCCCGGGCTAAGACTTAGAAGCAAAATTATAATGGCGAAAAAGAAATATATTCGGAAAAAAAAGAAGGACAAAAAAGCAATCCCCGAACGAGCGCAGGCTCATATTCAAGCTACCTATAATAATACGATTATTACCATCACCGATTGGCAGGGTAATTCAATTCTTTGGGGAAGTGCGGGGACAGCGGGTTTTAAGGGCACGCGCAAATCCACTCCTTATGCGGCAACTGTTGCGGCGCAGAAAGTGGCAGAAAAAGCAGTTGATTTGGGAATTAAAAGCATTGATATTTTTATTAAAGGACCGGGGTTGGGGCGAGAGACAGCAATTCGGGCCCTTAAAGCCAGTGGTTTAAAAATTAACTCTATTTCCGATGTTACGCCAATACCCCATAATGGTTGCCGGCCGAAAAAGAAACGGCGGGTTTAGGTGAGAGAGAATGGTTTGACATTAGCGACTATAATTAGTTAAGATTAACCCGTTCTAAAATAATGTTAGCCCAAGAGTTAAAACTAACAATAAAAAAAGAAAACGAGACCGAGGGAACACTTGTTATCGGACCCTTGCAGCGGGGAATGGGGCATACGATTGGCAATAGTCTCCGTCGGGTCATGCTTTCTTTTTTGGCCGGGGCCGCGGTAACCGAAATGCGCATTGAGGGAGTGGCGCATGAATTTAGCACAATCAAAGGAGTTAAAGAGGATGTGATTGAAATTCTTCTTCAGGTAAAAAAGATTAACTTCAAAATGACCGTCAATAAACCACTTATTGTTACCCTAGATGTTAAAGGGCCGGCTACTGTTACTGCGGGAGATCTTCATTGTCCCAGCGGAATTGAGGTTTTGAATAAAGATTTGGTTTTAGCTCATTTGACCGATAAAAAAGCCCGTCTAAAAATGGAGTTGAAAGTTGAGCTGGGGCGGGGTTATCGAATTGTGGAACAAGAAAAAGCCCGGGTGGGAACAATTTTAGTGGATGCTGATTTTGGCCCCGTACGCCAAGTTTCTTATCGTGTCCAGCCGACTCGTGTCGGTCGTCAAACAGGGTTAGACCAAGTGGAAATGGAAATTAAGACCGATGGCTCTCTTTCTCCCAGTGAGGCTTTAAGAGAAGCAGCGACGGTACTTTATGAACATTTTTCTTTTTTGCAGAGCGGGGCGGTGGTGCGCCGTACCTGGGAAGAAGAACAAGGCCGTCCGGCGGCGGAGGTGAAACGGAATTTACCCGAAATGCCGGTTTATTTAGAAGAGTTTAATCTGCCGACGCGGCTATTGAATGCTCTCAAAGAGGCCGGAATTCAGACCTTGGAAGATTTACAGAATACTCCGGCGGAAAAATTAAATAAGGTTCGCAATATTGGCCCCAAGAGTCTGGAATTATTGCAGCAAATATTGGAAAAGAAGAAAGACGATGCGCAAGCGTAAAAAGGGGCGGAAGTTATCGCGTCGGATTGGACACCGCCGGGCTTTATTGAGAAATCTAGCACGGGAATTAATTAGGCATGAGCAAATCCGAACCACACTGGCCAAAGCCAAAGCACTGCGACCCTTTGTTGAACAATTGGTAACTAAGGCAAAAAAAGCCCGGCCCGGGGCGCTCCGCAAATTGCAGCAGATACTTCCTGATCCCGCGACAACGAAAAAATTAATCCAAGTTTTGGGGCCTCGTTTCCGGCAACGGAGTGGAGGTTATACTCGAATTATAAAATTGGGGCCGCGGCGCGGAGATAATGCTGAAATGGCCCTGATTCAATTTGTTAAAGAAGATAATAAAAAGAAAGAATCTCAATCGCGTGCGGGTTCATCATCTCCCCGCCCTCAAGAGAGCAAAAAGAAGACCCCTCCTTCTCCTGATTCGCCGGCGGAGAAAAAAGAGAAAGTAAAGACAAGGAGCAAAAAAGTTGAAAAGGAGCAGAAGGATGAAGTAAAAAAAGAAAAAGGGCCGAAGAAAAAGGAGACTAAGAAAACGGCTAAAACAGAAAAAAAAGAAGAAAAAACGACTAAATCATGAATTGGGAAAAAAATATTCCGCCCCATCAAGTAGAGCGCCAATGGTTTTTGGTTGATGCCGAGGGAAAAATCTTGGGGCGTTTGGCAACTCAAATTGCGACAATTTTGCGTGGAAAACACCGCCCCTATTTTACCCCGCATTGGGATTTGGGAGATTATGTTGTCGTTATTAATGCGGCGAAGATAAAAGTAACGGGGGGAAAAGAAAAGAAGAAAATTTATTACCGTCATACTGGTTACCCGGGAGGGTTAAAAGAAGAAACTTTGGGCTCTTTACGCCAGCGCAAGCCCGAAGAGGTTATTTATCGTGCGGTTAAAGGAATGTTGCCCAAGAACAGGTTGGCGCGTAAAATAATTAAAAAGCTTTATATTTTTCCGGGGAAAAAGCATCCTTTTAAGGGGAAAAACTTTGTCCCCCTTGATTAAGAAAAATAAAAAATGAGCCCGCAAGAAATAAAAGAAATTTGGACTTCCGGAGGCCGTAAAACCGCACGGGCGCGGATTATTCTTCGTCGCGGAAAGGGGAATATAGTTATCAATGAGCGTTCTTTGGAGGAATATTTTCCCCTTCCCGAGCAACGGATAATTCTTTTTCAACCTTTTAGTGTTTTGAACCTCAAGGAAAAAGATTTTGACCTCTCTTTTAAGATTTCCGGGGGCGGAATCAGCGGCCAGCTTGAAGCCGCGCGTCACGCCCTGGCGCGGGCTTTGGAGCGTTTTAATCCTCAGTGGCGGCCGGCGTTAAAAAAAGCCGGGCTCTTGACGCGCGATGCGCGGGCAAAAGAGCGGAAAAAGTATGGTTTGCGTAAAGCACGGCGGGCACCCCAATTTTCCAAACGCTAAGCATGATTTCAAGGGCAAGAGTACGCTGGACTTTTCTCTTTATCCTCTTGGTTACTGTAGTTGCTGTTTATTTAAATCTCCCCCCGTTGACATTTCATCTCCAGTGGCGAGACTGGCAGTGGCAACCGCATTTTGGCGGCAATAAATTAAACTGGCAGGCCTGTTGGGGCAGTACTTGTTTCCGGATTGAGCGTGATTTAAGCCTGCGTCAAGGATTGGATTTGAAGGGGGGACTGCAAGTTATTTTGCAAGCACAAATGGAACAGATCCCTCCTGCGGATCGTTTGGAAGCGATTAAAGCCGCGCGTTTAGCTATTGAACGACGGGTTAATCTTTTTGGTATCAGCGAAGCCAATGTCTATTATCTGCGCCAGGGAGACGACTACCGCTTAGTTGTTGAGTTGCCCGGTTTGAAAAATATGAGTGAAGCGTTGCAGCTGATTGGGCAGACAGCACAGCTGGAGGTGCGAGAACTGGATCCTCAGGCTCCCGAGGATCAACCCCGCTATCGGCCAACTGACCTGACCGGGAAAGACTTAAAACGAGCCAGTGTTGTTTTTGACCCTCAAACCGGTAAGCCTCAGGTCGCAATTGAATTTACCCCAGCAGGGGCGAAAAAATCAAAAGAAATTACCGAACGCAATCTGGGAAAAACTATTGGTTTTTTTCTCGATAACCAGCCGGTCAGCCTGGCCACGGTCCAATCGGTGATTGAAGACAAAGGAATTATTAGCAGTCCTAGTTTTACTCTGGCCCAAGCCAAGCGTTTAGCAATTCAATTGAACGCCGGCGCTCTGCCGGTACCGATTAAAGTTTTGGGACAAAAACAGATTGGTGCTACTTTGGGCGCGGCAACAGTGCAACGCGGGCTGCAGGCCGGGCTGGTCGGATTGGCGATGGTTTTCCTTTTCATGTGGTTTTACTATGGCTGGTTGGGTTTTTTGGCCGGAATAGGGCTTTTGATTTATGGATTATTAACCTTGGCCATCTATCGTCTATTGCCCGTGACCTTGACTTTTGCCGGGATTATTGGTTTTCTGCTTTCAATTGGGATGGCCGTTGACGCTAATATCCTCATTTTTGAACGCTTAAAAGAAGAATTGCGTTTGCGGCGGCAAAGTGGGCGTCAAGCATTGGAAAACGCTTTTGGCCGAGCCTGGGATTCAATTCGCGACGCCAATGTTTGTACTCTAATTACTTGTTTTGTCCTCTTTAACCCTTTTGAATGGTCTTTTCTTAATATTTCGGGAATGGTCCGCGGCTTTGCTTTGACCCTTGCTTTGGGAATTGGGATTGGGCTTTTTACCGGGATTATTGTGACCCGGACACTGATTCGTCTTTTTTACCGCTTTAATTAAAGTGCCTCAACCTTCTTGGCAATGGGAAAAGGAATTCTGGAAGCAGGGATACGCCAATATTGCCGGCATTGATGAAGCCGGTCGCGGGGCTTGGGCTGGGCCTTTGGTCGCGGCAGCGGTTATTTGGCCTCCTTACATTAAAAATTTAGAGGGAATTAATGATTCTAAACTTCTTACTCCGCGGCAGCGGGAAAAATTGATCCCCTTAATTCTCAGTCAAGTACGGGATTGGAGTATTGCTTTTGTTCCCGCCTCGCTGATTGATAAAAAAGGAATTACCAAGGCCACAGAAATTGTTTTTCAGCGGGTACTTAAACAACTTAATATTAGCCCCGATTTTGTTTTGGTTGATGGGTATCATGTTCGGGGAATTCAGTGTCCTCAGCAGCCTTTAATTAAAGGAGATCAACAATCATTTACCATTGCCGCGGCTTCAATTTTGGCTAAGGTTTTTCGCGACTGGTTAATGGTGACGGAGTACGATTCTCTTTTCCCTGATTATCAATTTGCTCGCCACAAAGGTTATGGAACGCGCCAGCATCAACAAGCATTGCGCTGTTATGGTCTCAGTCCGTGGCATCGTCGCAGTTACCTTAAAAATTTCTTTGCTTCCCTCGAGGAAAAAAATATTATAATGATTAAATAATGTCTTGGCCGCGACGCCATTACTTTTCTCTGTTTTTATTGTCATTAGTCAGTTTAGTTTGGGCTGTGGTGATCCAAATTTGGCTCCGGGATTGGAATTATGAGACTTTATTGGCCACGCTTTTTCAAGGGCAATGGTTCAAGCTCATCTATTTTTGGGGGGCGATCATTATTTTTGAGTCTTTACTTAGTCTTAACCTTTTATTGTTGGTGGATAGAATTTGGGTGGGACTTTTATTTTTCCTTTTGAGCGCGGTTTTTTTCTTTTTTTTGCTGCCGCATCTTGCTTTTTTCCCTTGGTTGGTATTGACCTACCTTCCTTGGTTCAGTGGAGCTGTTTTGCTGCGGCGACAGCTGCGGGGAGAAATGTTCTCCCATCGCCGTTTTCGACTGAGTCATTTTTTGCTTCCGGCTTTGAATAAATTTAATTTTTTCTTTTTCTTAAGTTTGGTTGTTGTTTTGGCGGGAATTTCTAATTACCAATTTCTTCGTCGTCCTGATTTTCAAATTCCCGATTATCTTTGGGAAAAATTAAATTGGTCTGCTTATTTGGGGATTGGCGCTGATAATGGACACCAAAACAACCTTAATCAACTGGATCGCCTCCTGCGCGGAGAAGAGCCATTGCCCCCACAATTACGCCAGCAGCTGCAACAATGGCAGGAAATTAATGGCAAAAATGAAAGTGAAATCTTTACTTGGCTCGGAGAACAGGTCTTAAAAGGAGAAAATATTCTTCCCCTTTTGGTCTTAGTTTTGGGTGATAAATTACGCCTTAATGAAGAAGGGTATTTAGAGCTTCCCTTTTTACAAGAAGGGCAGGATCTGCCCCAAGCAGTGGATCAAAACCTGAAAAACTTGCTCGAAGGACAAATCAATCAATTTTGGCCCCAGATTTATCCCTATTTAATCCTTCTGCTGAGTTTAATTTTATGGCTAACTTTACTTTCATTGCGCTGGTTGCTAGCCTTTGCGGTAACTTTGCTAACCTTTGTTGTCTTGACCCTGGCGCGTTGGCTAAAAGTGATAGAATTAAAAGAAGAACTCCGCCCGGTTGAAGAATTAGTTTGGCGGGAAGACTGAGATGCGTTTTTGGCGCCCTTTACGCAAACGAGTACAAAAAGAATTAATGAAGCGCGGTTTTTGCGTTGGTTGCACGCGTTCACTCTCCACGGCCGAACGCGTTCCTTATCCGGGGGAAGAAAATTGGGAATTTGTCTTATGTCGTTGCGGGCGGATTTTTGTTTATGATAAATTGATCAATTCTTATCGTCGCGCGGAATTTAAGGAAGTTAAAGATATTAATTTTGCGGGCCAATTATCGGACCCAGCTTCCGCGAAGAGAAAAAAGAAAAAAGAGAAGGAAAAGAAATAGCTTAAATAAAAAGGAGGGGTGCCGGAGTGGACCAACGGAGCGGTCTTGAAAACCGTGCCCCAATAACTGGGGCCGGGGGTTCGAATCCCCCCCCCTCCGCCATTTTATTTATGATTTCCTTGGGGAAGAAGCGGTTGTCCTTGAGATACAGCAGATTTTAGTGAAATTTGGCTACATTGATACAAATAGGTTTATTAGGGATCGGCAATAATTTTTTTTATGGAGATTTTTGAAAGCAAAAAAATGATTGTTGTTTAGAATTATTGTTGTTTAGAATTTCGAAATTTCACAACGATCGCTTTTTTATTTGAAATTTAATAGAATAGATCTGTAGTCAGCGCAAAACCTAGATTTTTTTGTCTTCTATGGGTAGTGATCAAGCCCGCTCAACTAACTTATACGGCAATCTACAGAAAAATTAAATATCAAAACTAAATCTCAAAAGGGGAAATTTTGTTTTGCTGAAGCTAGAGTAGCATTCTTGTGTAACTTTATCTGCATGATACGCTAAGATTATGCGCCTTAACATATCGTTATTCAACAATTCAATAAGGATAGTAAGCCTGACATTACACTTCCCATCTTAATAAAAATAGAAAAATAAATTATACTAATGTTGATTCTTTGAAAAAATCCAAAACTCGCAAAGAGGATGTATCTATGCAGTACAAAGTTGAATTACTGACGGGCATAAGGCCTACAGGCGATTTGACAGTAGCAAATTATCTTGGAGCAGTCGCGCCCAT
>JALUVT010000108.1 GCA_027020325.1 bacterium | reverse complement strand
ACGGAAAAATTCATGCTGCATTCGATCCGTGGCGCCAAAAACAATCATCAAGGCGGCGAAATCACTCTGTTGAAGTAAATCGAGCGCCACCGCTGCGCGCGCCTTAATCATTTGGAATTCATCGGCCCTTAATTCGGCCAGCGAAACCGAGTCATAATAGGCGGCGGAAAAATGAAGCGCCTGCGGGGGCTGAACTTTGAATGACGGACTGGCGAAGATAAAGTTTTCTTCGCTATCGGGGCAGGGATAACCGCTAATAATGACCCCTTTTTTGATCTTCCAAGGGGGATAGGTCATTGGAACCGTAATCAGCGCCACGGGCTGTCCTGTTTTTTGATTAATATAATCCAAAAAAGTCCGTCCAGCGAGAACCTGAGAGCTTAAAAATTCGCCGCTGCTGCTTTGTCCGTAGTCTTTTAGTTCTTGTTTGACAAAGCCAAAAGCTCCGTGTTGCCCGGGATTTTGACTGAGAAGGAAAGTTGTCCAGGCCGCAGCGGTAACAGGGGGAATGGTACTGCGGCAGATACCCCAGCTGCCGCGATTAATTAATTTTTCTAGTTGCGGAAGTTTGCCCTCCTTGAGCAGGGGTTTAATGAAACGAAAAGTCGCGCCGTCGATTCCAATAATTAGAGTTTTAACCATCAGCAGTTTCTTCTTTTAATATTACGGGTTGCGTCAAGGGAGCTCGAAGGCCGGAAAAAAAGCCCTGTAGGGCGGCCAAGGTTAATTTGAAGTTTAATCTTGCCTTTTGCGGTTTTCGCCAAGGCCAAAAAATTAATTTGAGGAGACTCCAGAAAAAAAAGGGAAAATAGTAGGGGGGAATGTGTTTGCGGAAAAAGATTACTCTCCCGCGGAGGCGGTGATAAAGAACAAAGGGATTGTCTTGGCGTCCGCGGAGGGGAATTTTGTGGTAGATCACTGCGGAGGGCACGAGGGCCAATTGGTAGCCCGCTTTTTGTAAGCGATAACACCAATCAAGTTCTTCGGTATAAAGAAAATAATCTTCGTCGAGCAGACCAACGCGGGAAAGAATTTCGCGTTTAACCAGCAGCGCCACTCCGTTGAGACAAGGCACAGCAGAGGGTTGAGTAAATTGATCCCGCGGTTGATGGACGCCGATTTGTTGCGCCTCAACCGCGCGAGGGTTAAATTTTATTCCCGCACTTTGAACAAGTTCGGGCTGAGAATAATAGCAGCTTAAAGGACCAACCATCCCCAAGTGGGAATTATTTTCCGCATAATTAACTAAGTGGTCTAAAAAGTCGGGCTCAACTTCGGTATCGTTGTTAAGGAGAAGGAAATAATCCGCTCCCTGCGCAAAAGCCCAGCGCAGACCAACATTATTCCCGGCGGCAAAGCCGAGATTGCGCGGATTAACGATGATTTTCAATTGGGGGAAGCGTTGGCGCAGTTTGGCGACTGATTGATCCGGGGAATGATTGTCAACAACAACAATCGTGTAATTAGGGTAGTTAATTTTTTGCAGACTGGCAACACAATCGAGAGTTTCGGGATCACCCTTCCAGTTCAAAATAATAATTGCTACATGGGGAAATTTTTTTATTTTTTTCTTTGTTGCCATAAATTGAGGAGTATTGTTCGATCTTCAGCCGTAAAAGCCCGCAAAAGGAGAAGACTGAGAAAGTAAGCCGCTGCGGCTAAGGGAAGGAGAAGGAGAAAAGGTAGGGGAAAAACAAGGATAATTAAAGCCATAATTGTAGTTGCTAATAATATTTTAACTTTTTGCGGGAAAAAAGAAAGAGGAATGATTTTTCGTGCCGCAAGGTA
>JALUVT010000107.1 GCA_027020325.1 bacterium | reverse complement strand
TTTGTAGGGAGAGAGTTATGAAAAAGACGATATCTAATTAAAAAGTGATTTAAATCTTCTACTCCTAGTTTCTTTTTATTTAAAGAAGGAAAAGGAAGATATTCTTGAAGTAAAAAAGGTTCTGCCCCCTTCTGTTTTTTTATTATTCGGGGTAAATAAAATCCTTTCCCTTTTATCTTAGTTAATATTTCCAAAGTATCAAACTCATTATAGGGGAAGGCATTTTCGCGATATCTTTTTAAAAAGAGCGTAGTATCTTGAAAAAATAAAATGTAGTTTATCGAAGCTGAAATTGAATAGTTAACAGTCTTTTTCCAGCTTTGTAATTCAAAAGGAGACAAGCCTGCTTTTTTTAATATTTTTAGCAAATCGGGCGGAATTTTTATTTTTTTAGAGGATTGCTTCGACATAATTCTTCCCAATCCAAAATTCGATTAACTTTCGGCTTTGGGGAAAAAGAATTAATATTCGACGGATTAACCTTAGACGGAAAAGCAGGAAATAAAAAACAGCGGTATAGAAGATTAAGACAAAAATATAAGTTGTACTCGCAATTAGATAGCGACGGTCAAAAATAGAAATGTACATTTTGATCCAATCCGAGATTTTCTTATTATAGATTTCAGGATATTTTAAATAAACTATTGCATTGGCGTGAGCATGAAAAATTTTGCGCTGAATTATTCGTTTCAAGTTTGATGGATTTTTATGCAAGACTTTTAGTTGTGGGTAATATAAAATGGAATATCCCGCTTTTAGAAGTTTTGCCGCTAAATCTCTATCCTCAGCACAAATTACACGATCTTCCCACTTTCCAACCTGAAAAAAACAATTTGCTTTAATCAATGAAAAAGGCCCGAAAAGAATTTTGATTTTCTTCTTTGTTATTCGAGAAAGGTAGGACCGACGATCTTCTTTATTATCTAAAAAACTCCATTTATTACCCAATAGTTTTAAGGGTTGGGGAAGTAAAGCCGCATAATTCGCCTTTTTTTCCATTAATTCAATAGCCTGCAAAAGAGGGCTAATTGATTCTGAAGGAACTTCGACATCAGCATCCATAAACAACAAAAATTTACCTGTGGCCTTAGTCGCACCAATATTACGAGCCTTTCCAATGATTAAGTTTTCTTTAAATTTTAAAATTTTGATATTTTTAATCTTAAATTTATTTTCAAGTTTATTTATTGAAGCCAAATCTAAACTTTTTAACCCATTAATCACCAAGATCAATTCAAAATTTATTTTTTCTTTTTCCAAATAAGTGGTGAAATTAATAATATGCGACAAATGAGATAAATCCCTTGTTAATAAAGGAACAATTACCGAAAGTTGATGACGGTATTGTTTTTTTAGTGCCTTCATTTTTCAGTTTTTTGTTTGGCAAAAAATTAAAAAAAATAAGGCGAAATAAATAAAACTCTAGAAACCGACCTTGCTTTATTTAGTGAGGGGATAGCGAAAAGTAAATTTAACGGCAGTTTTTCTTGCTTTTTAGCTCTGTTGAGTAAAAAGCCAACGCCAATATGATAGGAGCCTTATTATACTTAATTGATAAGTCTAAATCAATACCTTTATGTGCGGTGTCCAAGGGAGATTAATTTTTAAACCAGGGATATGTTGAGCTTGGTATTAATCCTTGGCGGAGGGGGTGGGATTCGAACCCACGTGAGCCAAAGGCTCACCTGCTCTCCAAGCAGGCGCGATGGACCAACTACGCGACCCCTCCCGGAAAAAGATTGCTCAAATTATACCATCTTTTCCTCGTTTTTTAATCCCCACTTAATCCGCAACCAATAGCGTTCATGGAGGTAATAGAGCATTAATTTGGCCATCAATTCCAAGCCTCCCAACTCAACTGAAGTTTTGAAATTAGAAGTAAAAAGGTAAACCAAACTCATGGTGGTTAAGGTGGCTAAAAAACGCCAGGTGATGCTTTTGGCTAAACTGCGTCCGTGCGAGGAGGAAAAAATTTTAATTTTGCGCATGGTCTAGTTTAAGCTTATCCAGGGTCCGAGAGGCAAGGAACCAACAGCGTTCACGGGCGGGGTTAAAACGGCCGCGATGTTCTTTTTCCCATTCTTCTTTAATCTGCGGCCACTCCCGCCAAAAACGACCTTTTAATTTTTCACTGAGCATGCTCGCACCAGCAATACTAAGAACACAGCCCCGGGCTTGAAAACGCAGATCAATAATTTGACCTTGTTCTATTCGTAGCTGCCAAATAATTTCGTCACCGCAAGAACGATTATACCCTTTAATTTCGTGAGTAAAATTTTCTAATTCCCCATAATGATGCGGGTGCTGGTAATGATCAAGAATTTCTTCCCGATAGAGAGAATTCATTTTAATTTTCGTCTAATTTAACCTTTAACAAAGCGTCTTTTAAGCGCTGTCGGGTTTGGGACCGCAATTGTGGCGACTTAATTGTTTTTAGTAAATCATAAAAAAAACCTTGCAGCAAGAGTTGTTGTCCTTGTTGGGGACTGATTCCCCGCGCTCGAAGATAGGTTAGGGCCCTCAAATCAAAACCGCTGCTAGTAGCGGCGTGGCCGGCGCGAACGGGATAGGTTTCAATTTCGAGTTGGGGCTCGAGCCAGTTTTGGGCCGTTGGACCAATAAAAATAGTTTTTAAATTTAAAAAAGAATCACTGCCGCGGGCGGTAGGAAAAATTTTAATTCGTCCCTGAATTTTAATTTTGGCTTTCGCGGCAACCAAAGCCCGTACTTCAATTCGCCCCCAAGTTCGGGCGGCGCAGTGTTCTAAGGCCAGCTGCCAGTGATAAAGACCTTGCTGAAGGGCGAGAAGAAAAAAATAAATTTTTCCCCGCTCTTCTTCTTGCTGCAATGATAAAACAATTTTATCTTCTCCGGGATCTTGAATTAAATAGACTTTTTCCTGTTCCATTTTTAACCAACACTGCCCTCCATTTCCAGTTCAATGAGGCGGTTTAATTCCACCGCGTATTCTAAAGGAATTTCTTTGATGATCGGTTCTAAAAAACCACTAACAAGCAAAGATTCTGCCTCTTCCGCGGTTAAGCCGCGGCTTTGGAGATAATGAATTTGTTCAGCTCCAACTTGTGAAACAGTGGCCTCGTGTTCAAAAATTGAATCACTTTCATTGATGCGATTAACGGGATAAGTGTCGCTGCGGCTAAAAGAATCAAGGAGTAAAGCATCGCAAACTACCTTGGCTCGCGCCTGATGGGCGCCGGGATTAATTTGAATCAGCCCGCGATAAGAACAGCGTCCCCCTTCTTTACTAACTGATTTGCTGATAATGCGGGAACGGGTTTGGGGAGCGAGGTGAATCATTTTTGCCCCTAGATCTTGGTGTTGTCCTTCTCCGGCCCAAGAAAGGGAAAGGGTTTCTCCTCTTGCTCCCGCGCCAGCTAATAAACAGCAAGGATATTTCATTGTCAAGCGGCTGCCCAAATTGCCATCGAGCCAGCGCATTACAGCTCCTTCTTCCACTCGCGCCCGTTTGGTTACGAGATTAAAGACATTTTTGTACCAATTTTGAATCGTGGTATACTGCATTTTTGCTCCTTTGTGGACAAAAATTTCAACTACAGCGGCGTGAAGGGAGGCGCGGGAAAAAAGGGGGGCACTGCAGCCTTCAATGTAATGGAGCTCTGCTTCGCGGTCAACAATAATTAAAGTCCGTTCAAATTGTCCGGCACTTTCGCTGTTGATGCGGAAATAGACTTGAAGAGGGCGCTTAACTTTGACCCCCGGAGGAACATAAATAAAGCTTCCACCACTCCAAACCGCGGTATTCAGGGCCGCCATTTTATTATCCGCGGGCGGGACAAGGCGGGCAAAATATTGCTGAACCAGCTCCGGATATTGCTGCAATCCTTCTTCCATACTCAAAAAAATCACTCCTTGTTGAGCCAATTCTTGCCGCAGAGAGCCGTAAATTACTTCACTGTCGAATTGTGCTTTTACCCCGGCCAAAATTTCTTGTTCGGCCCGCGGAAGACCAATTTTTTCAAAAGTTCGTTTTAGGGCCGGAGGAACTTCATCCCAAGAAAGGGAGGCTTGGGGCAAAGGACGAAGATAATAGCGTAAATTTTGAAAATTAAGGTCCTGAAGAGAGGGCGCCCAGGGAGGCATTTTTTGTTTTTGGAAAATTTTCAAAGCTTTTTGGCGCAGCTGGCGCATCCAAGGCGGTTCATTTTTCGCCCCTGAAATTTCATCAACCAATTGGGTGTCTAACCCCGGCGGGCTTTGATAATTGTAGGCAAATTGGTCAGCCCGGGCGAGGGCAGTTGCAAGATTACCGCTAGTTCTTTTTTTCCTCTTACGCTTTTCCATCGGCCAATTCCTTTTTTTCTAATTCCTGCAAAACCTGCGGATCAGAAAAAACTTTTAATTCTTGGTTCGCGAGCCAGAGAATTTGGTCCAGCGGCAATTGCCTTAAAAGGGGAGAAAAATGGCTAATTAACAAAACTGTCCTTTCTCCTCCTTCCACCAGCCCGCGGATCAAGTTTGCGGCGCGGGATAAGGCCGCCAGATCCAACCCCGAATCAATTTCATCCAATAAAGCCAAGTGAGGGCGGAGAATTTGACACTGCAATAGTTCAATTTTTTTTCTTTCTCCGCCACTAAAAGTAAGATGGAGGCTTTGCCGCAAAAGGGCGGGGTCAAGTTGTAAAGCTGCGGCAGTGGCTTCAATTTCCTGCCGCAATTGGCGGAGAGAACGACGGGGATAGGAAGGGTCACTTTTTTCCCGGGCGCGAATTGCCCTTAATAAAACTTGTTCTAAGGTCAAGCCTTCCAAGGGGAAGGGGTTTTGAAAAGCAAGAAAAATCCCCTGCCGCGCTCGCTCTTCCATTTTCAAGCGGCTAATATCTTTGCCGCGAAAAAAAATTTTGCTTGTTCGAGTTAAATGAGAGGAAGGATAGCCGATAATTGCTTCAGCAAGACTGGTTTTTCCCGCCCCATTGGGGCCAACCAGAACATTAATTGTTCCTGCGGACAAACTAAAACAGGCCTTTTTAATAAGGAGCTTCTTATCTTTACGCAGCGTTAAATTTTCTACTAACAAAAGAGGTTGATCTTTTTTGGGCATTGAAAATTGTTCTAATTGAAGCCTAATCTTCTTTTTCTTGCAGAGAGCGACGCAGATCTTGCAAAATTTCTGCGGCAATTTCCCGTCCTCCCAAACCAAAAGCCAGTCCTCCGGCCAGAGCGAGCATCGCCACCAAGCCGGTGAAAAGGGTATGGATCATTGTTGTTGCAATTTTTAGTTGACTTAATGCCGCGAGAATACTAAAAACCAGAATTGCGTATTTGGCCAGTCCGGCCAGAAAATTGGCCGTTGAAGTAGCAAGAGCGGCGGCGGTATGGCGAACAAAATCGGCCATTAAATCGGCAATAATGGCTCCAAACATAACCATCACCACGGCGATAACAACATTGGGAATATAACCAAGCAACCCCTGCAACATAACTGTAATTTGCTCCAAACCCAAAATTTCGACTGCGGGGAGGAGAAACATAAAAACCACCGACCATTTAACAAGATTGGCAATTAATTCACTCGAAGTAACCTTGCTTCCCAAGCGTTCCAGATTACGGTTAAGCCCTACTTTTTCGGCAAAAGGTTCGAGCTGAATAATTTTTAAGATTTGCAAAGTCAGCCGCCGCGCCATTCCGGCAATAATCCAACCAATAAGAAAAGTAAGCAACATCCCGCCGAGGCGCGGGAGAAAAATAATTACTCCTTCTAAACTATTCCTAAAAGCGGCAAGAATTTCTTCTTTAATCAACATAATTCTATTGTAAAGCTTTTGTCAGTGAAAAACAATTGGTAATTATTCTAAAGGGTAAAATCTTTTTTTATTATTGATTTGAGAATTAATTTTATTTAAGATAATAAACATTTCATTAAATTATTGTTTGGAATGAAGACAAAAAAACTTTCTCTTTCTCAATTTAGCCGTTTAAGATTAAGTTGTGCTGCTTTAGTTGTTTTGCTGCGTGATCGTAAAGGGCGTTTTGCTTTAACAATTAACAATAATCGCCGCCTTAAGGGAGAATTTGTTTTAACACCTATTGGGGGGGCGCTCACTGTTTCTCCTTCGGGGAAAGAAGAATTAAAAAATTTATTAGGAGTTAAAGATTTGGAACTGGAAAATGGTTCGGATCTTCGTTTGACAATCAGCGGGCACCAAGTTCAAAAATTTCGTCACTGGTTTTTGAAAACAAAAGAGCGCGAATTTTGTCCCCAACGGGAATTAAAAGAAGAATTAGTCGAGGAATTGCAGTTATTAACTGAAGAAGAATTAGAAACATTAACTTATCAGCAGGTTGGTTATTATACTGAACTAGCGCCGACAACACGACGGGGACAAGAAGGCAAAATGACCCTCCGGATTGCAGTTATCTTTGAACTTCAAATGCCCGCCAAGATATTAAAACGATTAGAGAAAATAACGGCTAAACAAGATTCAGCCCTCCGTTTCGTTAGTGCAGAAGAAATATTAGATGGAGTAACTTCCAATGGCGATAAGATTGGAACAATTGCCCGCTCTTTGCTTAATTATGTTCCTTCTTTACCTCAATTTGTTTGAATTCCCGCCGCAATTCTTTAAGGCGCCACATAAAAATCCGCGCCCGTGACTGGGCTCGCGGGTAATCAAGGGCAAAACTTAAAGCTTTTTTTAATAAAGGCCGCGGTAGTTCTTTGGCCAATTTAATGTACAAAGATTTATGGGCCAAGTCTCCTAAGGCCAAGGCCAACCGGTAACCAAAATCTTGAAATTCGTGACGGATGTAACCGCGGCTGGTTTTGTTTTGGTGTTGGGCTAAAAGATCCTTCAAAGAATGCATTATTGGTTTTCCCAAAAATCGCAATTTTCAATGAAATTGGGGTAGTGACGGCAGAAAAATGAATCGGCTTCTCTTTCTACGGTTATTAAATCAAAGCGTAATGGAGGACAGGGAGCTTGGGGACAGTGCTGCTGCAGATAATAAAAGGCACTCCGTTGCAGAGCTTTGACTTTAGTTGCGGAAATTGTTTCAACCAAGGGAACGCGCCGCGATTGCTCTTCACTGCTGCGTACTTCAACAAAAACTAAAGTTTCTTTATCCCAGGCAATAATATCTATTTCCCCTCCCCGCGGGAGATAAAAATTGCGGGCGACAATCTTCCAGCCTTTGCCTTGCAAAAAAGAAACCGCAACTTCTTCCCCCCTCCCTCCTCTCTGCTGGCGCTGATTTTTTAACCGAAGGTTAATTTTTCTTTTCTGGAGCCGGTTTAACATATAATGCGGCTTTCCCGATCCGCTGACGGAGATAATAGAGTTTGGCGCGGCGCACTTTACCGCGGCGTAAAACACGAATTTGTTTGATTAGAGGAGAAAAAAGCGGAAAAATTCGTTCCACCCCCACCTGGGCTTTACCAATATTGCGCACCGTAAAAGTACGGCCTACTCCCCGCCCGCGAATACTAATCACCACGCCGCGGAAACGCGTTTCCCGCTCTTTATCTTTTTCTTTAATCCGGCTGATAACCTCAACTGTATCGCCAACGGCAAATTGAAATGGTCTCTTTACCCGCAACATCGTAGCCCTATTGTATCATTTAACCTTCTTAAAAACAAATTCTCCTTTTTTATTTAAAGTTACTTTAACTTTATCTCCGGCATTAAAATTACCGGCAATTAACTGCCGTGAAAGAGGATTTTCAATTTCCCGTTGAATGGTCCGTCGCAGGGGCCGAGCGCCAAATTCGGGATCAAAACCCATTTCAGCTAATTTTTGCCGCGCCCCTTTACTAATTTCCAATTTAATCCCCTGTGCTTCCGCCAGCCGAATCGTTTCTTCCAAAAGAAGATCAACAATTTGCAGAATCTCTTCCTTTCCCAAAGCCTGAAAGATAATAAATTCGTCCACCCGATTCAAAAATTCGGGGCGGAAATGAGATTTTAGAAGTTGTTCTAGTTTTTCTTCTAATTCAGGACGGCTAATTTTCCCTTTTTGTAAATCTTGGATATATTGATTGCCTAGATTGGAGGTCATGATAATAATAGTGTGGCGAAAATCAACGGTCCGTCCCTTGCCGTCGGTCAAACGCCCCTCATCCAATATTTGCAACAAAAGATTAAAAACATCGGGATGGGCTTTTTCAATTTCATCAAGAAGAACAATTGAAAAAGGCCGCCGCCGCACTTTTTCGGTTAACTGCCCCCCTTCTTCAAAGCCGACATAACCCGGCGGAGAACCAATGAGGCGGGCAATATTATGTCGTTCCTGGTATTCACTCATATCCAAGCGAATCATTGCCTCTGGTGAACCATAAAGTTCTTCGGCCAAAACCCGCGCCAGATGGGTTTTCCCCACTCCGGTCGG
>JALUVT010000106.1 GCA_027020325.1 bacterium | reverse complement strand
TAATTATCATAGATTAATAGTAACATTTAATTTGTAAATTTGCAATTATACTGTAAAATTGCAAGATTAATTTTTATCTCCATATTGCGCCTCTTCCGTTATCACCCCTTTTATCTTTTTTAATCAGAAAAAAGGATTAAAAAAGTATCCGAGGACCAGAAGCTTAGTTAGGGGATAGGAAATTTTGTTCTGTCGAAACTATAACAACGCTAAAATTGGAGCTATTTTATTGAAATAAAATAATATTTCCCAAAAAATTCCTGCCTGCGGCAGGATGGAGTGGCGGGTTTATAGTGACTTAATAATCAGAGGCGATATTCACCGAAGCGTGGGAAAGCAGAAGAATAAGTTAATAACTTAACAAAATTTAGGGGCTAAAAATTAACTTTACCCGCTGTATTTTTTAGCTCGAATTCTATGATCTTGTTTTTTGTCTTGATTAAAAATTTTCCTCTGCAGCCGGTAAAGGAGTTGGAGTAGCAGGAGGAGAATAAAGGATTTGGTGGACATATTTTTGAATTTCAGTAAAGTTGTCCCGTCCTGCGCGGGGAATTACAACCCAAGCATAGCCATAGGGGGCAAGATTAGAGGGGGTGGTTAATAAATTCAACCCTTCGTCAGTTAAACTATAGGTCTTGACTTCCAAGTCTTTCATTTTTTTGGCCCAAGAAAGGAAGAGCGGAATTTCGTTTAATTGAATATCAGTGGCCAGATAATCAGCAACAAGTTCATAAAGTTGTTTTATTTTCAAGGGATTCAGTAATGTTTGGGAAGATAAAACTTTGTTTTTAACGGCAATGATTACTTTTTGTTGTCTTTTGGCGCGGGCGAAATCCGTGCCTTCAATTCCTAGGGCATGACGCGAGCGGGCATATTTTAATGCTCTTTCCCCGTCCATATGTTGCAGCCCGGCCTCAAAACGAACATGTTCCCAGCGTTGATTCCAAGGGGCTTCTTCATAACCGGCGCGCGGATACATATAATCGTCAAAAGTTCGCTCAACTTCGATATCAACGCCTCCTAAAGCGTCAATTCCCTTTACAAAGCCGGCGAAATCAATTCGAGCATAATAGTGAATTGGAATCTGCAAGATATCTTCAACAACCTTGGTTAAAAGTTCAATTCCACTCCCCCCTTCACTAAGACGATCACCGAGGGCGTGGGCGGCATTGATTTTTGCATATTGGGATGGCAGTCCCCGATAAGCCGGAATTTGAACCCAAAGATCTCGCGGAAGAGAAAGGAGACTAATTTGATTAGTATTGCGATTATAGGAAGCAATAATAATTGTATCGGCAAGGAAGCCATTTTTTACCATTTTTCCGTTAGGTCCTTGATAGGAATAGGGAATTTCGTTGCGGCGATCAATTCCAATCAAAAGAATATTCGTGACGCCCTGATCTTCTTTAATTTGCGGACGATTGGGCATCAGCTGGGCGATTACCGCTCCGGAGCTGTTCCAGAAACTGGCCATGACGGTGCTGCCGGCAAAAAATAACTGCCGCAGGCCCCAAGATAAAAATAAAATTAGAGCCAAGATTAGCCCTAGTTTAAGTAATTGCTTTCCCGGCGCCCAGCGAGGGGAGCGGGAACGAGATTGGTGAATTGTTCCTAGGTCAAGATAAGACATCGATCAAGGCCTTAAATTCTTTTGCTTTCCAGCTGGCACTTCCAACCAAGAATCCTTTTAGGCTCGAAAGTTTTATAAACTCAGTAACGGTTCGCGCATTGATGCTCCCTCCATATAATACTGGAAAATCGCGCACGGGAGTAGAAGCAATTTGTTCTTTAAATTTATTTACGCTTTCTAATGACGCTGGTTTGCCGGAACCAATTGCCTCTTCGGGTTCAAAAGCTAAAAAAAGCCTATTTTTAATCTTTTCTAGTGACCAATCCAGGGCCGGCCAATCTTCCTTGGAGCGAAGACAGAGAACAATTTTTAACCCTCCCTGCAGCGCTTGTTTTATTTTGGCGGTAATGATTTCGTTATTTTCTCCTAATTGTCGTCGTTCCGAATGACCGATGATGACCCATTGCGCCCACGAGGATAATTGTCGCCAGCCAACTTCCCCGGTATGCGCTCCATCGGGAAAAGGAGAAATATCTTGTGCTCCCAAAGAAATATTAAGTTTTTCTCTGTTTCTCCATTGAGATAAAAGAGGCAGAAAAGGAAAGGGAGGACAGATTACAATTTCCAACTCCTTTTTTTCTTTGAGTCTGGGGCTAAGTTCCTGAAGCCATTCTTCCGCTTCATTCCAAGAAAAATTTTGTTTCCAGTTGGCAATTAAAAGCATTTTATTTTTTCTTCGCGCGTAATGCGGCCAGGGCAACGAGATCTCCGTGAGCTAAATATTCCAGCATCGCCCCTCCACCCGTAGAACAGAAATAAAACTGTTCCCGCAGCCCAAGAGTTTTGAGTGCGGCCAGGGTGTCGCCGCCACCGACAATTGTTTTAATCTTGTTCTGCAGTAAAAAACGGGCGATGGCCGCCGTTCCTTGACGGAATTTTTCTTCTTCCCAGCGCCCTAAAGGCCCAGCCCAGACAACTAAAGCCGCTTTTTGTAGATACTGCTGAAATAGTTTTTCACTGCGCGGCCCAATATCATCAATTCGTCGTGCATCAACCGGGAAACGGACTTTGGGGACTCCTTCCAATTCCTGAGCAAAAGCGAGTTTGCCGCCTAATAGGATTTGGTCAGCCCAAGAGCTGATGTTTTGCTCCTCCGACAATAAAAATTAGAGGACGGGCTGGTTTTTCCCGTACTTCTTTTAGAATTTCTAATTCCTTCTTCCAGCGCAAACCCAATGCTCCCGGCAAAAGACGCGGTAATCCAACTAAAGAGGCGTGAGCACGGTGGCTGGTGGCAAAACTTTCATTGATATAAAAATTTCCTCCTTGGGCGAGTAGAGCGGCAAATTGAGGGTCATTGCTTTCTTCTCCGGGATGGAAGCGCAGGTTGGGGTAAACTAAAATTCCTTGAGGAGGGAGATTTTTCCGCCCTTCTTCTAAATCTTTTGCCTGCCAAGAATCAATGTTTTGCCAAAAAGAAATTTGCGGAAGGAGTGTTTTTAAGTGCTTGATTACGGGAGCGAGGGTTAATGAAAGGTTTGTTTTCCCTCCCGGTCGTCCGCGGTGTCCAAGAAGGATAATCCGGCTCCGCGTTTGGTAGAGATATTCTAGGGTCGGGATGAGCGCGCGGAGGCGGAAGTCATCGGCGATTCTTCCTTCAACGATGGGTAAATCAAGATCCGCCCGCAGCAAAACATAAGCCTCATTAAGGTCAGACGCTGAGATTTCTTTAACTGAGGGTACAGCTGAGAACATTTTTTCCATCATAACATAAGAATATTTTATTGCAGAAGGTTAAAATTTGATTAAAAAAAGGCCACTGCGAGGGAAAATTTCACGAAAACGCCAATAGCGTTGTTGAAAAACTTTTTGCCACCAAGAGCTGGGGCGGATGTTGACATGGGTAGGATCGCGAAGATAATGACGATTGCGTTCCCAGGGGCTATCGGGAACACAGATTTGCAGAACTAATCCTTTGAGGGCTACGCGCTCCAATTCTCTTAGGGCCTGGCCTAAATTATGGTGGGGAATATGCTCTAAAAGAGCGAGGGCGGTGATGAAATCAAAAGAATTTTTCTTAAAATTGAGAGCGGTAATACTACCGTGATAGCAAAAATTTTTTACAGCGCGGGGGACCTGGCGAAGGGCATCGGGGCTAATATCAATGCCAAAAGCTTTAATGCCTAAAAAGCGACTGCAAAAAACTAATTCTCCCCGGGCACAGCCCACATCAAGTAAAGTCCGCGGGCGGCAGAAGAGCTTGATCCAGGAAGCAAAGAAAAAAGCTTTGGTCCAGGGAAACCAGCGTCCGCGAGCTTTAAAATAGCTCTGATTATAAAATGAAAATAACTGTTTATCCTTCAATAATCCGGCCATCAATTATTTTTATTTTGCGTTCAGCGGCGGCGGTTACAGCAGGATTATGGCTGACCAAGATAATTGTTGTTCGAGCTTCTTGTTGTAATTCTTTCAAGAGTTGTAAAACAGCGGCACTATTTTGCGTATCCAGTGCTCCAGTTGGTTCATCGGCGAGAATGAGCTGGGGTTGGTTAATAAAGGCGCGGGCGACGGCAACGCGCTGGCGTTCTCCACCCGATAATTGTGGGGGGCGATAATGAAGACGTTTTTCCAACCCCACCCGAATTAATAATTGCCGCGCCCGTTCCCGCCGTTGCGAAAGAGGGGTTTTGCTGCCGATGGTAGGAATTAAAACATTTTCTAAAGCATTGAGGTGGGCTAATAAATTGTGCAGCTGAAAAATAAAACCAACGGTTTGCCGTCGGTAGTGATCCAAGTTTTTCCCTTCCGAGACAATAAAGTTTCCCACTCTAATTTCACCTTGATTCGGTTGCTCGAGGCCGCCGATTAAATGCAAAAGAGTTGATTTTCCCGAGCCTGATGGTCCTTCAAGAGCGACAAATTCGCCTTTTTTAACGCTTAAATTAACTCCCCGCAAGGCTTTAATTTTTCCCTGATCAAAATCTTTATAGACCTGGTTTACAACCAGCCAAGGCTTTTCATTCATAGCGCAAAGCTTCTAAAGGGGAAAACCCCGCTGCTTTCAAAGCAGGATAAAGGCTGCCTAATAGAGTTACCCCTCCGGCGACAACAGCGGCCTGGATAAAAATACTAAGATTAAAGAGGGGTTGTAAAAAAGCACTAATCATTGGAACTTGCATCAAGAGTTCCGTAGCCCCCAGGCCGAGAAGGGAGCCAGTGATCGTCGCTGCTATTCCCAGCCAAAGGGCTTCGGCCAAAATCATTAAAATTACTTCTTTTCGGCTCCAGCCTAAGGCGCGAAGAATACCAATTTCGCGGACCCGCTCCCAAACCGACATAATCATTGTGTTCATCACTCCTATTGCACCAATAATCACGGCTAAAAAAGAAATCGCCCAACTGAAGCCTTGGGTAATTTTGAGCCCTTGGTCAATAGATTCAAAATCTTCTAAATTGACAATGGCCACGACCTCTCCCTCAAGGTCCTGTTCAATTTTTTCTGCAACTTCATTAACGCTAAAACCAGAGGCAACTTTGACCCCGACAAGATTTACGGTTTCGGTCAAATCTTGTGCTTGCTGGGCCGTTTTCAAAAGAACTACCGCGCCGTTATCTTGAAAAGCGACGCCGGTGGCAAAAATTCCCACGATGCGGTAATTTTTTTCTTTAATTTTGAGCATATCTCCTACTTCTAAAGACAAATTCTCTGCTGCTAGCTTACCTAGCATTATTTCATCATCTTTTTGCGGCCAGCGCCCCCGTGATGGTTCTCCTAAGGCCAATTTCATTCCTCGGCGGTTAATCCCTTGCAAAAGAAAATAAGGATTCTTTTCTACCGGGGCCATCCAATAAAGAACTTCGGCAATGGCGTCTACCCCCGGGGTCTTTTTGATTTTGGCAACTTGTTTTGGTTTGAGATAGGATAAAATCAAATCTGCACTGCCTTTTTTGGCGACAATAAAATCAAAATCATTCGATTGTAACGCCCTTTCCATACTCGCCATTGCTCCCTGACTGAGTGCGGAAAGAGCAACAATTGTCGCTATCCCAATACTAATTCCCAGGATTGTTAACAAAGAGCGGCTTTTTTGTCGTTGTAAATTTTTGAGAGCCAAAAACAACAGTTCCCTCATTATTCAATATTTTTATCTTTTGTCTTAGCTTTGTCCGGGATTTGAATACTGTCTTCACTCCTAATTTTAATCCCGCAGAAAGATTTATCTTTACATTTTACTAAAGTTTTTCTCTTCCCTCTACTAGTAGAATGAAGAGTTTTTTTAAGTTATAGAAGAGGTAATTGTTTTTTTGTTTTAATGAGAGTAATAATTGTCTTTGTTCAGCGCGGAAAATGGTTTTGTCACTAGAAAAATTAGTGCAGTAAATTTTTATCCAAGGAATTGAATTAAGTTTGTCTAACACTTCGGGCTCAAGCAGAAAGAAAGCTTGCGGCTCAATTTTTCTGAAAAAAAGAGATATATTTTCCCCGGCTTTTTTTGCGGCGGCGTTAATAACTTTTAAGGCTAAGTATTTCAATGAATTTATGAAAAAGTATCAGTAATTAAGTTAACATAAGTCTTTGAAAAAAAATCACCTTCAACCGCAGTTTCCAAGGAGATTAAGAAACGGATATGATTGAGCTCTGTTCGGAAAAATGAAGTATACCTCGATAATGGTCAATTCTAATCTAGCGCAGGAATTGAATGTTAACGAAAGTATGATACTGTACAATTTTAATGAATTTATCGGGATAAAATTTGAAAAAAGAAAAAGGAAGGCTAAATTAATTTTAATTTTTTTAGAGCGGAACGAGAAACAAGATCAATTTTTTTCCCCTCAAAGAGCGAAGGATTAACTCCATCCATTAATCCATAAACCCAGACGAACTCCCAACCTTGATCCAAGGCCGCGCGGTCGCGGTCGAGATTGTTGCCAAAGTAAACCAGCTCCGCGGGGGCTAAACCCAATATTTGTTGACAGGTTTGAAATAGGATTGGATCGGGTTTTTCTGCTCCTACTTCTTCGGAAACTAAAAAGCAATCAAATTCCAATCCCATTTCCCGCCATTGGTGTAGATATTTTTCTTTTGCCGCTAAGCTATTATCAGAGATAATGGCGGTGAGACGATTTTGCTGCTGCAGGTAATGGACCGTGGCGATCCATTCCTGTCCCTCGGGGTTTTCTTGAAAATAAGCTTGATCATAGCGCCAAAAAAGTTCTTGCATTTCTTCAAGCAGGGCATCGAGGTCAAAATCGATTTTTAATTGGGCTAAAGTCTGCTTAAGAACAGTTTTATCACCGGCGGCATGAAATAGGTGGGGGCGGTGGAATTGTTGATCATTTTTAAGATAGACACGACTAAATTCATTACCCAAATTATATTTTTCCGCCAGTGTTTGGAGGACTTTTTTCTGTAAGCGCGAGGAAGGATCAACTGTGTCACCGATATCGAAAACAAAACCTTGAATCATTGTTGTTTTATTTTAGCGTTAGAGAAAGATAAAGTAAAGTCAGCAGATAATTCTACTATTCTCAAGCGCTATCTTAGAAGATTGTCAATCAGAAGAGGGAAAAAATTTTTTCTCTTTAAGTCTTTTGTAATTTTTTTTGGCTTAGGAATAGGGTTTTTAGGGGTTGTTGTTACTAAGGAAAAAACAAACAGTTTGTTTTTGTTGCAACAAAGCCCTAACGGCATTAATTATTTGTTCTTGACAAAGCTAATTTTATAATTAATAATCATACCCATACCTAGTATTATGGTCTCAGAAGAAGAAAAAAGAAGCGCCAGCAAAGAAAAAATTATTACCAATTTTCGTAAAGCGCATTCTTTGTTGCAGCGGGTAGAAAAAATGGTGCGTGAGGATCGTTATTGTATTGAAATTATGCAGCAAAATTTAGCGGTAATGGGGCTTTTGCGCTCGGCTCACGAAATGTTAATGCGCCGCCATTTGGAAACTTGTTTCAAAGACGCTTTCCAAAGTCAGGATCAAAAACGGCAACAGGAAATGATTGAAGAAATTTTGAAGGTGACGCGTCTTTTTAATCGTTAATAATGTTAAAAGAAAAAAATTTTTCATTTACTTTTCTGGGCTGGGGAGCGGGATTTTTGATTTTTCTATTACTTTTATTAACTTATTTAGGAGAAGCGGGGATAAGAGGGTTGAATGAAAGAGGGAAAGTTTCTTCTCCCGCAGTGGCCGGGTTTTCTTCTTCGGTATCAACGGACAACCTTTCGCCCGCTGAAGCGAAGATGGTTCGTTCTTTTTTGCTTTTTAAGCGCATTAAAGATAATTTTATTCCCCGCGGTGTGCCGCCGGTTTATGGTGCGGAATTAGGAATTAGCTTTGATCGCGCCCAGGAATCGATTAATAAAGTGCGTCTTTTGGCTCCGACTTATGGACAAAAGGGAAAAAAAATTGAATTAACAGCCGCGGAAAAAGAGCGTTATATTAAAATTGGACAACAGATTGCCTGCCGCTATTGCTGTAGCGCACGGACTTTAGTTGATTCAACAGGGCGTCCTGCTTGTGGTTGTGCTCACTCAATTATGATGCGGGGTTTGCTGGCCTATTTATTGCGTAATTATCCTCAGTGGAGTGATGAACAGATTTTGGCGGAATTGCAAAAATGGCAACGCGTTTTTTTCCCCAAACAGACTTTGGGCCAGGAATTGGCGCGACAGAAACAAGCCGGAGTGGAGGGGTTAGAAGATTTTTTCCAGTCTTTTCCCGGGTTTTTACCGCAAATGGTGGGTGGCTGTTAAGTTGATTTTTTAAATTAAAATGCGGAAAAAACTAGTTTATTCTTTTTTGCTTTTCATTTTTTTAAGCAGTGTTTA
>JALUVT010000105.1 GCA_027020325.1 bacterium | reverse complement strand
TAAACTAATTGAGTTTATCAACAAATACAACTTTGAAAAGAGATTAAAGTCTTTGAACTACAAAACACCGGCGCAGTATCTAAGAGAACAAAAGAATATTGCACCACAACGTATCGTTATCTAACACGTAATAAAAGGTAATTCTTCAAAACAGGCACTAAGAAGAAATCGTAGGGGACTAGCAACAAATTTCCCTCTCTCCATTGTCTTCTCGATTTTTATCACCAATAAAAAAGGTAGTTATGGAATTACGCCTTAGTTAGGGCTAAATAAAAGAATGAGACTTGAAGAAAATACTACCAGTTAAGAATGACGGGAAAGATTCACCTTTAGTGGCCTTACTAAAAAATTAGCCTTTAATCAACCTAAGATAAGAAAAAAAATAACAAAAGTACTCCTGTTTAAGACAACAGGAGTACTTTTTCCCGCTTTAACTTTTCTTCAAAAGCCTACCTTCTCCTTAATCACAATTAGCAACATCCTTCGCCTGTCCCACTTCGGTGTCATAGCACCATTCTCCTGTTGCACTGGAGGACTCTAAAGTGTACCAAACTCGGGCCATGACACAAGTATCACTGGTCGAGGTACATGCGGTTGACGCTCCAGTATCCTGATAGGCGCGGTATTGAAAAACCGTATCCGTACTGCTACTTCCCGAAGGAGGAGTCGGTAAATTTTTCAAAAATTCCCCACTAGTCAAAGCTTCTAATCCTAAATAAGTATTCGTCGCTATATACGGAGGATAAGTACCATTATTCGCTGTAAAATAGGCTTCTAGAGCTGTAGCTATCTGCCCGATTGAATTTTTCGCTCCTGCATCACGCGCCGAACGCAAGCGTTCCGCAGGATTAATCGCCACTAAAACAACTGCGGAAAGAATACCTAAAACCGCAATTACAACTAACAGTTCGATTAAAGTAAAACCTTTCTTCGCCATCTACTTCACCTCCTTTCAGGCAGTAGGATGAGCTTTTCGCTCATCGAACTGAAGTGAAAGACCTTAAACGCTACTAATTTTAAGATTAACACCCTCAACAATTAGCGTCAAGTACTTTAATAAAATTGCGTTCATAAATTAAAATTGACTAGTAAGACTATAAATAGGCATGATCAAAGAAAGAACTAAAAAGCCAACCCCAATACCCAAAATAATCATAATCAGAGGCTCTAAAAGCGAGCTAAGATTGTCAACTGTCCGCATAGATTCGTTTTCATAATAACTGGCTAAATTTAAAAGAACATTATCCAATTTACCTGTTTCTTCGCCAACTTTAACCATTTCCGCTAACATCGAGGGAAAATTAGGGTTATGCGATAAAGCCTCGCCTAAACTCCCTCCGTGTTCAACATTTTTGGCCGCCTCTTCAATTCCGCGCTGGAAGAGAAAATTGCTCATTGTTTTTTTAGCAATATCTAAACTTTGCAAAATTGGGATTCCCGCGGAAATCAACATGCTTAAAGTCCGGGTAAAAGAAGTAAATTGCATCTGTTTAATTAACATTCCAAAAACCGGGAGTTTAAGCTGGAGACGGGAACAAAATTGTTCTCCTTGCTCCGTTGCTGCAAAATGTTTTAACAAAATTACCATTCCTACTAACAAAATTAAAACCAACCACCAAAAATTAACCATGAAACTAGAAATTTGTAATAAAATTCGGGTTGTAATTGGTAAAGTCGCCCCTAGTTCTTCGTAAAGACCTTTCAAACGCGGAATAACAAAAACAAACATCAAAATCACAACCATCAACATTGCGGCCATAATTACCGCCGGGTAAATCATCGCCCCTTTTGTCTTGCTCCGGAAATCATT
>JALUVT010000104.1 GCA_027020325.1 bacterium | reverse complement strand
TGTAACTAAATTTCCCGATTTTTCTCCTGCCTCAATTAAACTTAAATAAAGCTCACTAAAAACTTTAGGATGGTTGGACATTGCTCGATAGAGACTTGATCCACCATCGACTTCAAAGGTTATTTCTTTCAAGGTTTCGGCAAAAAGGTGGTCACGGGCTTGTTCCTGCAATGTTCTTAAAGCACGGACAATTGGAATTCCGGCCTCAAGCATTACCGCTAATTGACGAGAAAAAACAATAATCTCAATCATTGGTACCCCCCGCCAAGAAGCGAAAATATTGCTGAGATCCAGTTTCCGCTCTTCTTTAATTCCGGTAACAATTAATCCGCGCTCGCGGAGCATCTCCAAGGCGCGATCCTGATTCGCAGCTAGAATTTCACCTTTCTGCCGTACTCCTTGTTGATTAACCGCAGAATAAGAAAACTTTTTCATAATTTACCCAAAATGCGCGCTAAGGCGGTGGGGTTCAAAGCATAAGAATGGGCCGTTTCAAAACTCACTTTGCCACTGCGGACTAAATTAGCCAATGATTGTTCTAACGAGAGCATCCCAATCTCACTAGAGGTAGTAATTACATTGTCAATTTGGTGCACTTTGTCTTCGCGAATCATCGCCCGAACCGCCGGAGTAACTAACAAAATTTCTGTGGCCGGATATAAAGTATCATCAACACCGGGAATAAGACGCTGCGAAATTACTCCTTCGAGAATTGAAGCCAATTGCGCCCGAACCTGACGCTGTTGATTCTCGGGGAAAACATCAATAATACGGTTAATAGTTTGGGTGGCGGAATTAGTATGAAGAGTCGAAAAAACAAGATGGCCGGTTTCGGCAATCGTCAACGCCGCGGCGATGGTATTATAGTCACGCATCTCACCAATTAGAACAACATCAGGATCCTCGCGTAAAACCGAACGCAGGGCAATTTCCCAGGAATGAGTGTCTAAATAAAGCTCGCGCTGACTGATAATGGAACGGCGGTGGGGATAAATATATTCAATTGGATCCTCAATTGTCACAATATGTTCCGCCCGTTGTTCATTAATTTCATTGATAATTGCGGCTAAGGTTGTTGACTTTCCCATTCCCGTGGGGCCAACAACTAAAATAAAACCCTGTTTAAGACGGGTGAAGCGCTTCAAGGAAAGCGGTAAATTTAATTCTTCGAGAGTCCGAATTTGGGCCGGAATATAACGCAAAGCGGCCGCAAGATAGCCTTTTTGATGAAACAGATTGGCCCGAAAACGCGCCAATTGTCCTAAGGCAAAAGAAAAATCAATTTCTTTATTCGCCAGTAAAATTTCTTTTTGTTCTTCATTAGTCAAAGCAAAACAAAGCCTTTCGGTATCTTCGGGATAAAGAGGCCGCCCCCCTTCTAAAGGCACCAGACGACCATTAATGCGAAAGGTAGGAACAGCACCGACATTAAGATGAAGATCCGAAGCATTGCGTTTAATAACTTCTTCCAAAAGTTGCTGAATTTTATAATCTGCGGACATTATTTTTATTTTATCCTATTCTTGTGCTACGCGCAGCACTTCTTCTAGAGTGGTCAAGCCTTCTAAAGCTTTTAAATAGCCATCTTGCAGCATCGTTACCATCCCGGCCTGCCGCGCTTGAGCCTCAATTTCATCTGAAGTAGCGCGTTTTAAGATCAATTGGGCAATTTTATCATCAACAACCAGAACTTCAAAAATTCCGATTCGCGAAACATAACCGGAATGATCACATTCTTTACACCCAACGGCTTTATAAAGCTCAAGGTCCTTTTTCGGGTCTGTTGAATAAAGAGAGCCTAAAACCGCTAAAATTTGTTTTTTTATTTCTTCTTCAACACGATATTTTTGCCGGCATTTAGTACAGAGAGTTCGTACCAAACGCTGCGCTAGAACAGTTTCCATTGTCGAGGAAAGTAAAAATGGTTCCGCGCCCATGTCAAGCATCCGCGGAACAGCTCCCGCTGCAGAATTAGTATGAATGGTCGAAAAAACCAGATGTCCCGTCAATGCAGCTTGAATTACGAGCTCTAAAGTTTCATGATCACGAATTTCGCCAACCATAATTACATCAGGGTCCTGGCGCAAGATAGAACGCAAACCCGAAGCAAAAGTTAATCCAGCTTGAGGATTAATCTGGACCTGGTTAATTCCCTTAATTTCATATTCAACCGGATCTTCCAGAGTAACAATATTAATTTGAATTGAATTTTTCATTTCTAGGGAAGTGCGTAAAGTGGTTGTTTTTCCTGATCCTGTTGGTCCAGTAACTAAAATTACTCCGCGGGTCTTTTTCAAGGATTCTTGTACATTCTTCAGCGCCCGTCCTCGCAACCCTAATTCGGCGAGGGTGGGAACTTTGGTATCTTTCCGTAAGAGACGCAAAACAACTTTTTCTCCATGCGCGGTCGGCAAAGTTGAAACACGCAAATCAACTTCACCCTTCCCAATATGAATCATAAACCGCCCGTCTTGGGGAACCTGGGTGACATCGATTTTAAGATCAGAAAGAATTTTGATCCGGGTCACTAAAGCGGGATGAACTTGATTGGGTAAAGAAAGGCGTTCGCGGAGAATACCATCAATACGGTAACGAACGCGGGTGTGATTGGCCTGCGGCTCAATATGAATATCTGAAGCGCGTGATTTAACAGCATATTGAAGAATAGTCGAAACAATCCGCGCCACTGGCGCCCGTTTAATTTCTTCTTCAATTTCGCGTAACGAGGAAACCTCTTTTTCCATGCCGCGAATTTCTTTTTCTGTTTCTTTTAACGCCGCCCGCACCTCACTTTCCATCCCAGTACTGTAAACGCGTTCAATAACTTCCAAAATTTTTTCCGGAACCGCTAGATAAGGCTGAATCTGGAGGCCGGTTTTCGCGGCTAAAAATTGGTTTACCTGCAGATCAAGAGGATCGGCCATTGCCACCTTGAGTTTATTCCCTTCTTTGGCAAAGGGGAGTAGGACATACTGCCGAGCCACACTTTCGGGAATTAAACTCAAAACCTCGCGCTCAATTTCACTATCTTCAATTAAGGCAAAGGGAACACCCAATAAAACAGCTTTAGCTTGATAAAGTTGGGTTTCATTAACCCAGCCCCGCTCCAACAAAATTTCTTCAATTGTTCGAGCGCTATTTACTTGTTCCAGGCGCGCTTGTGAAACCTGTTCCGCACTTAAAACACCCTGTTTTTGCAAAATATCTTCCAAAGTAACCCGTCCGGTCATAATTCAGTTTCATGCTATAATGAGGAAGAAGAGATGTCAAGGAAAGCTCTTTTTTTAGGCAGTTTTCTTGTTCCCAGCCCCTTTTTTTGTCAGGGTCAAAATACCCATCCCGATAATAAAATTCTGCAACCTTCCTCTGAAAAACGGCAAATTGGTATTGCTCAAGTTCAATCCCTGCAGCAATGGGCTCTTTTAAAACCTTACCAACGCCAATTTAAGGGCGCCTTCATCTACCCTGCTGATGCTTTAACACGGGAAGCGCAAAACAGCCTCTTAAAACTGCTCGAAGAACCTCCTTCCCAAACGGCCTTCTTTCTTCTCACCCGTCAACGGCACCAACTTCTGCCCACAATCCGCAGTCGTTGCCAATTTTTAAGCTGGATCCAATTTAAGGAAAAAGTCAGTCGCTACTTTGGACTTGAGTTTGAACCTCTTTCCCCTTCAAAGCTGGAAAAGGAGGATTTATTACAACAATTCCTGAAAGCACTAGATAACCCAAATTTGGCAACAGCATTTTCTTTCTGGGAAAAACTAGCCCGCCAGCAAACACGGACAACTTTAATCACTTTCTTAGAAAAAGCTCTTATCTACCTTTATCATCGCTATTTTCAACAACAGCAATGGCACTGGCTACCTCGCCTTGGGGAATTGGAAAAAGCCCGCTTTTACCTTACGCGTAATAGCAACACCCGAATTATCTTGGAAAATCTTTATCTTAATTGGCATTCATTTTCCCTCTCTGCGCAGGGAAAATAGATGAAAAACTTTGCTCGATCTTTTTTCTCTGATAGAATACAGTTTGTCATGAACGAAGAATCTAAGAATCGTTACGATGCGAGTGCAATCCAAGTTCTCGAGGATTTAGAACCGGTGCGCAAACGCCCGGCAATGTACATTGGTGATACCAACACCGATGGCTTTCATCATCTGCTGACCGAAATTCTGAATAACTCGATTGACGAAGCCTTGGCCGGCTATTGCACTGAAATCTGGATCGATCTCCTGCCGCAAGGGTGGGCCCGTGTTGTTGATAATGGACGCGGAATTCCGGTTGATTTGATGCCTAAATATCAAAAATCAGCTCTCGAAATCATCATGACCAAACTGCACGCAGGAGGTAAATTTGGCGGCCAAGGATATAAATTTTCCGGAGGATTACACGGAGTAGGACTTTCGGTTGTTAATGCTCTGGCCGAAGAATGCCGCGTTGAAGTTAAACGTGAAGGAAAAATTTACCAACAATTTTACCGCCGTGGCGAGCCCCAAGGGCCCTTAAAAACAATTACTCCCGCCGAATCTCTTTTCCGGGAAATAAAAGCTGATTTTCCTAGTGGGACCGTGGTTGCCTTTAAGCACGATCAAGAAATTTTTGGCCGACAAGAATATCAATATGAGCGAATCAAAAAACAATGCCGCCATCTTGCTTTTTTAACCGCGGGCTTAAAAATTCATCTCCGTGACCGCCGCCGCCGCGGCGAAGAAAAAAAGCCTTATTTCACCTTTTATTTTGAAGGAGGATTAAAATCATTCGTCCGTTACATTAATCTCTCTCATCGCCCCTTACACGAACATATCTTCGGAGTCCTCAAAGAACGCGAGGGCGTACTTATTGAAGCTGCGGCCCAATATCACCAAAATTTGGTTCCCAATCTTCTCAGTTTTGCCAATAATATTGAAACCAAAGCCGGAGGAACTCATTTAATTGGCCTCAAAACAGCTTTAACTCGCGCTATTAATGATTATGCTAAACGGCGCGGTTTTCTTAAAGAAGGACAGAGCAATTTCGCTGGCGAAGATGTTCGCGAAGGAATTACAGCGATTGTTTCAATCAAAATGGATACGCAAAAAATACAATTTGAAGGCCAGACCAAAGCTAAATTGGGGAATCGGGAAATCCGCGCCCTAGTCGATAATGTTGTTTACGAAAATTTTCTTTTTTTCTTAGAAGAACACCCTGAAGATGCGGAAAAAATTATCAAAAAAGTTCTTTTGGCGCGCCAGGCGCGGGAAGCCGCCAGCAAGGCCCGCAACGCAATTCTGCGTAAAAGCGCTCTCGAAAGCGCGACCCTTCCCGGTAAACTAGCGGACTGCCAAACGCGTGATCCCCGCCAAGCCGAACTTTACTTAGTTGAGGGAGATTCGGCCGGAGGCTCGGCCAAGCAGGCTCGCAATCCCGAATTTCAAGCTATTTTGCCTCTAACAGGCAAACCGATTAACGCGGAGAAAAACCGTCTTGAGCGGGTTTTGAAAAATGAACGCCTCCGTGATCTTACAATTGCCTTGGGCTGCGGAGTAGGGGAGGAGGTTAATCTCGACAAACTGCGTTACCACCGGATTATTCTGATGAATGATGCCGATGTTGACGGCGCCCACATTACAACTTTGATTTTGACCTTCCTTTTCCGACAAATGCGCCCCTTAATTGAAAACGGCTATATCTATTTGGCGCAACCACCTCTTTTCCGTGTCAAAAGCGGCAAAGGAGTGCAATATGTTTACAGTGAAGAAGAAAAAGAAAAATTAATTCAGCAACTAACCGCCGCGGGGAAAAAATTTACTGTCCAGCGCTTTAAGGGATTGGGGGAAATGAACCCGGAGCAACTTTGGGAAACAACAATGAACCCCGCCCGCCGCATTCTTAAGCAGATAACTCTGGACGATGCCGCGGAAGCGGACCGCGTTTTTAGTATGTTGATGGGGGAAGAAGTTTTACCCCGCCGCCGCTTTATTCAAACCAACGCCCTGGAAGCGGAAATTGATATCTAGTAAAATCAGTTATGGCAACAAAAACAGATCAAGGTAATTCCTCTCAAAAGCAGCCCGCCAATCTCGGTCGAGTTGTTCCGGCCTCAATCACCACGGAAATGAAAAAATCCTACCTTGATTATGCGATGTCGGTTATTGTTGCTCGGGCCCTGCCCGATGTCCGCGATGGCTTAAAACCTGTCCAGCGCCGCATTCTTTACGCCATGTTCCGCCTCAATCTTACCCACCGCTCCGCCCACAAAAAATGTGCTCGTATTGTTGGAGAAACAATCGGTAAATACCATCCTCATGGCGACCTGGCGGTTTATGAGGCCTTAGTTCGGATGGCCCAAGATTTTTCTTTGCGCTATCCCTTGGTTGACGGACAGGGGAATTTTGGTTCCCTTGACGGTGATCCTCCCGCGGCAATGCGTTACACTGAAGCCCGCCTCACTCCTATTGCTGCGGAATTATTAGTTGACCTAGACAAAAATACTGTTAGTTTTCGTCCTAATTTTGACGCTTCAGAAACGGAACCCGAAGTTTTACCCGCCCGTTTGCCCAACTTTCTCCTCAATGGAGCGGACGGGATTGCAGTCGGAATGGCGACAAAAATTCCTCCCCATAATCTTGGTGAAGTTGTCGCTACCTTACAGTTTTTGATTCAAAACCTCGAATTAAAAACAATCGCTGCCACGGAAGATCCGGCAACAAAAGAAAGCGAAGCGTTAATTAACCAAATTTGGCAACAAGAAAACGCAAGTCAGCTACCAGCACAGTTGAAAATTGATCTTAAAGAAAGCATTGCCTATTTCCAGCTACAAACAACAGTTTCGACCGAAAAACTAATGGAATTCATTAAGGGTCCCGACTTTCCTACAGGGGGGACAATCTTTGACTGGCGCGAAATTGTCCAGGCTTACTCAACCGGGAAGGGGAGAATTCTTTTACGCGGTCAGGCGGAAATAACGGCGAGCCGGCGCAAGGGGCGCTATCAGATTGTCATTAGCGAAATTCCTTATCAATTAAACAAAGCCCAACTCGTGGCCAAAATCGCGGAATTAATTAAAGAAAAAAAACTAGCGGAAATTGCTGATCTGCGGGATCAGTCCGATCGCCACGGAATTAAAATTGTTTTAGAATTAAAAGCCAGTGCTAACCCCCAGCAAACATTAAACCGTCTTTATAAGTTTACTCCTCTGGAAACAGTTTATCACCTCAACATGGTCGCCTTGATCCGCGGCACCCCTCAGCTCTTAAACTTAAAAACAGCCCTTCTGGAATACTTGGCTCACCGCAAAGAAATCATCATCCGCCGCAGTGCCTTTGAACTTTTTCAAGCTCTTTATCGCACCCATATCTTGGAAGGTCTTAAAATCGCCCTCGATTTTCTCGATGAGGTTATTGAAACAATTAAAAAATCAGCGGATACGGAAACGGCTAAGACTAATCTTATCACCAAATTTCAACTTACTCCCTTACAAGCACAGGCAATTTTAGATCTCCAGCTTAAACGACTTGCCGCATTAGAAAGGCAGAAAATTCTTGATGAACTTCGCCAGCAACAAGAACGGGTTCGGGAATTAAAAAAGCTCCTGCAAAGCCCGCGGGAAATTATGAACCTTATCAGCAAGGAGCTTGAGGAACTCAAAGAAAAATATGCTGATGTGCGGCGAACCAAAGTAGAAAAAGGTAAGCCGGGACAAATTAAGGAGGAAGATTTAATTAAAAATGAAGAAACCGTTGTTATTCTCAGTCGCGCCGGCTATATTAAACGGGTTTCCACCCAAAGTTTTAAGACCCAAAAACGGGGCGGGAAAGGAGTAAAGGCCGTAACTTTAAAAGAAGAAGATGTGAACCAAGAAATTCTTTTGGCGCAAACCTTGGATGACTTACTCTTTTTTACCAATCAAGGGCGTCTTTATCGGAGCAAGGTTTATCAACTTCCGGCTACTTCTCGCACCGCCCGCGGACAGGCTTTGGTTAATATTATTCCTCTGCGGGGCGGAGAAAAGATCGCCCGTCTGCTCAACCGCCGAGCGGATAATAAAAAACCTGCTCCTTATTTTATTTTCGCCACCGCCCGCGGACTGGTCAAAAAAACCGCCACGAGCGAATATCATAATCTCCGTCGTTCTGGTCTCACCGCGATTAAAATTGATCCCGGCGATCAACTCTTGGCTGTTGAAGAGGCAGAAGAAGAAAGTGATGTTATTTTAATTACCGAAAAAGGAAAAAGCATTCGTTTTCCTGCTCGTGATGTACGGGCTACAGGACGGGTCACCCGCGGAGTGCGGGGTATTAAATTACAGCCCTCGGATCAAGTTATTGATCTGCAGGTTATCAATCCTCACCAAAGCGCGGAAAAAGAATGGCAGATCCTTGTTGTGAGCCGTCGTGGCTACGGCAAACAAACCCCGCTCCGTGACTACAGCCGGCAACACCGGGGGGGGCAGGGGGTCTATACCGC
>JALUVT010000103.1 GCA_027020325.1 bacterium | reverse complement strand
CCTTCTTTTTTATTGCAATATTCAGCGGGAGTTAAATAGGGGAGATTGGCTAGTATAAGGTCAAAATTCCCTTTTTCTGGAGTCAGGGGTTGGCAAAGATCTCCCGGACGGAATTCAATCGCGGCTTTAGTTAGGCCGAGTAATTGCTGGTTATATTGAGCCACCGCTAAGGCTGCTGGGGAGATATCGGTGGCAATTATTTTTAATTTCCAGTTTTTTTGACGGTTTAAGAAAGCTAAAGTTAAAGCTAAACAGCCACTACCGGTACCGATATCAGCAACTAAAAATGATTTTGAGTTTTGCTGTTCCAGCCATTGTTGAGCTTTTTCAATAATAGCCTCGCTTTCCGGGCGTGGAATTAGCACCCGTTCGTCAATATAAAAATTTAGGCCATAAAATTCTTGGGATTGCAGTAGGTAAGCAAGAGGATAGCCGCATTGGCGCTTTTTCACTAGAGTAAAAAATTTATTCAATACAGCCAAGGGGAGAAGTTGTTTTTCGTGGGCAATAAAATAAATACGAGGTTTCTTCATTACCCCTGATAAAATTAAAGAAGCTTCTAAAAAGGGGTTTTCCAAAATTGCGAGTTCTTTGGTTGCTTTTTTAAGGGCTTGCTTAATTGTCATTGACAGAGGCGGAGGCAGTTTGCAGAGCTTTAATAATTGGTTCAAGTTCTCCGTCAAGAATTTTGTTAATTTTATGCCAAGATTTTTTAATCCGGTGGTCGGTTACTCGATCCTGGGGAAAATTGTAGGTCCTAATTTTTTCCGCCCGTTCCCCGCGACCGATTTGGTGACGTCGTTTTGCAGTGAGAGAAGCTTGACGCTGGGCTTCTTCGCGTTGATAAAGCCGACTGCGGAGGAGCGCTAAAGCCGCTTCTTTGTTGCGTTGTTGACTCCGTGCTTGTTGTGAACTGACGACAAGGCCGCTGGGACGGTGAATAATGCGGACTGCAGTTTCATTTTTATTAACATGCTGTCCTCCGGGACCGGAAGCGCGAAAAGTTTCGATAATTAAATCTTCGGAACGAATTTCCAACTTTGTTGGTTGAATTTCAGGAAGAACTGCTACTGTAGCCGTGGAAGTATGAATTCGTCCGCTTGATTCAGTTACAGGGATCCGCTGCACTCGATGCACCCCGGATTCAAAAGCCAATTCTTGAGAAGGAACAAAGGGGCTCTTTCCTTGACGAATTAACAAAGCCGCTTCTTTAATATTGCCGATTTCTCCTTGTTTCAAAGAAAGTGTTTCCACGCGCCAGCCTTTTTTTTCGGCAAATTTAAGGTACATTCGGAGAAGGTCGTGGGCAAATAATCCGGCTTCATCCCCTCCAGTAGCGGCGCGTATTTCTAAGATTACATTCCCTTTTTCCTCGTTGTTGTCATTAGTTGTTGAATTGGGCTCTTGTTCAAGAGTGCGGAGACTTTGCTGCAATTGTTTTCGTGTTTGTTGAAGTTGTTCTAGTTCTTCGGCGGCTAAATTTTTTAATTCTTGATCCTGCAATAATGGCTCCAGCTCGCGAATTTTGCGGTCAATTTCTTGTAGTTGTTGCTGCAAAAAATAAAGGCGCGGATTAGTTGGTTGCGGCATGGTGGGGAAAATTTTTCTTCTCCCTTTGATCTAAGATGGAGTAGGTGCCTGAGTTTGCCGTAACTGCTGGGCTTGCTGTTGGCGGCGGACAAATTTTTCTACCCGCCCTTCCTGATCGATAATCTTTTTTTCTCCGGTAAAAAAAGGATGGCAACGGGAGCAAATCGTGCATTCGATTGTCCCGCGACGGGTGGAACGAGTAAAGAAAGAGTAGCCGCAGCTACAGAC
>JALUVT010000102.1 GCA_027020325.1 bacterium | reverse complement strand
GAGCAGGGCGATGATCCCTGGCGGCGCTACTTCCATTTTCTTCTCACTTCAGTAACTGATTTTAATGCCGCCAATGAAGAATGGGCTAATTGGGCCGAAGAAGACAATCTTCCCCCTCAATTAGCGGAAAAAGTTTCTTTTTGGCAGCCTGTTTTAACGAGGCTTAAAGAAGAGGGAGACAAGTTTTACCAAAAAACTTTATTAACTTATTACCTTCTAAAACAGGGTTATCCGCATCTGAGCCGTTCTTTGTTAGATGAATTAGATTCGCAGTTTGCTGATTACCGCGACGGACAGTTGCTTTGGGCGACTTATTTTTTACAAACTAACCAGTTACCCGAGGCCGAGGAAAAATTAAAAGCTGCTTTGACCCTCGATCCCTCTTTTGCTCCGGCCTATTATCTTTTGGCTCGTTTGGCCGAAGAAAAAGGCGATGCCGTTAAAGCCCGTAGTTATTTTGAACAATTAATTAATCGCACTCGGGAAAAAAAATATCAAGCTGCTTATTGTCGTTTTTTAATTGCGCAGGGTGATTTTGCGGCCGCGGATGATTTTTTACAAAAACAATTAGCTTTGCCCAATCAGACCCGGGAGGAAAAACAGTTTTTGCGGCGTCAGCGCCTCTACTTAGAGCTGGCGCAAGAATCAACCCGCGCCCAAGCTTTGGCCGAAGTTGATAAACATCCCCGCAGTGCGGTCTATCTTTGGGCTCTCTACCTGCAGGGGCAAAAGGAGAAAGCAAAAAAAATGTTGGCGCAACGCTTGTCTCAAGGAAAATGGGGCCAATATCTTTTCTTATTGGCGCGGATCTACCAAGAAGAAGGACAGCCGCAGTGGGCGCGTTATTATCGCCTGCAGGCTGATAACTTACCTTATTGACCGACCAATGCAGAAAATGACCCCGGTTTGGCGAAAAATTATTGCCTTGCTCGAAAAAAAAGATTTCAATTATCGCCTCTGGCGTCATCAACCAGTAGTCAGCAGTCGTGAAGCAGCGCGGGTGCGGGGCAGCAAACTTTCGCAAGCGGCCAAAGCTTTGATTTTTCGCGCTGATGGGAAACCAATCCTAATTGTTGTCCCCGGCAATTGTCGGGTTGCTACTACGCGTTTCAAAAAACTTTATCGAATCAAAAATTTAGAATTAATTCCCGCTGCAGAAGTAAAAAAATTGACGGGTTTAGAACGGGGGGCTGTCCCTCCCCTCGGCAATATTTTGCATCTCCCGACCTATGTTGATCGCCGTTTGCTCGAAGAAAAAAAAATTATTTTTAATGCCGGAACACATATTCATTCCCTAATTTTATCGCCGGCTGATTTTTTATCTCTTGTCCAGCCGCAAATCGGTGATTTTAGTCAATCCGATGAATAAAGATAACCCTGTTATTACGGATTCGTTAAAACAATTTTCGCGCTGGCAGACAATTATCATCCATTGGCAGTCTTCTTTTCTCACCAACATCCTTTTTGGTCTGCCCTTAGTGATTTTGATTAGTTTTTATATTGGGTTGAGTGCAGCCACAGTTTTGAAAATCATTTTCCTCCTTTTGGCGAATATGCTCTGGCTCTGGTTCCCTTTTTGGTTTGTTTACGGCCGCCTAAGTAACGCTGGGGCGCGAAAAATTTTGCAGCAGATCCAGCAAGGACATCTGCCGGCCCGGCCAACAGTTTTACGCTTGATTGAATTTTTTCTTGACCTTCCCTTCCGAACCGCGATGCGCGTTTTCTGGCTTGCTTTCTTAGCTTATTTAATTGGAGCTTTGGTTTTGACAACCGGAGTTATTAGTGAACTTGTCCCTCTGAGTCGCAGTGCTTTTCTCGTAACTTTG
>JALUVT010000101.1 GCA_027020325.1 bacterium | reverse complement strand
GAAGTCGGAGGAAGTGCTGTTACCAGCGGGCGCTCCCGCCCCGAACTGGTGGCCGAGGGCCGAACCAAGGACATCGCTTCTTCCCCGCCTTGCTCTTCTTCCTGCACCAAAACCAACGGAGGCGGGGAGATAATTTCTCCGCCACCGAACAACGGAGTACTGGCACTATTAAAAGCCAGCAAACTCACGATAAAAACCTGTTTCACCCGCCGAATTATTCTTTGTGCTCTTTGCGCTTTCTGCCGCGTTTTCTGCCAACGCCGCTGTAATTCCCGCGCCGCACTTAAATAAAGGCGTGTTCGCAGAGACTGCCGCCAAAGATATTGCTGCCGCGGTGATAAATCTTGTTCTTCCAGCCATTGCGACAAAACTTCCCAGCGCTCGGACAATCCCAGTTTTTGAAACCAGTCCTGCCCTTCCAATTGCCTAAAAAAAGCTCCTAAAAACTGCCGCTCCTGATCATTCAAACGCTGTTTAGTCTTACCTTCGGCCCCAGGCTCTGGGCTATCTCTTTCCTCTTGAGTTCCCTCTTGAGTTCCCTCTTGAGTAACAAATTCTTTTTCCTTCAGTACACTGCTGAATACACTCTGCGCGATGCGCTCCAACTCCGCCTCCGCATGCTCCAACTCCGCATTTGGTCGCCGGACTACTTTTTCTTCGCCCCACCACTCCCGCCAGCGTGATAACGGCAGTCCGCGAAAACGACGCTGCAACTCTTCAGCTATCTTCCGCGCCTGCTGTCTCAATTTACTGTCAAAAGTTCCCAGCGCCTCTTCCACGGCTTCCAAACGCGATTGACCTTCGGCTAAACTAATTTGTCCCCGCGCTTCTAAATCCTGCAAAAATTGCTTTGCCCAATGCATTAAATCCGGCGCCGATTGCCCTCTCTCCCCGCCGGAGGCGCTTGTTTCCAATTTTCTTTTTCTCGCCGCTGCTGTTGCCGACATCGGTAAAAATTAATTCTTTTTCAACTCTTGCCAAGTTTCTTCTTCTGCCTGCAGCAGGAGGGGAGCCAGTCTTTTCTCCAGCTTGGCTCCTAAATCGGGCAGATGCTGGAGAATGAAAGCAGTTACCTCTTCCTCTTTCCCCTGCTCCAAAAGCAAAAAAAACTTCTCCCGCGCCGCGGGCTTTAATTCTTCCAAGACTGTTTTGAGGGCGACCATCGATAATAATTCATCGGCCCCGCTTCCGCGCTGGAAAATGCTTTCCTGAAAAAAAAGGCGGGCTATTTGTCGCCAAAGTTCTTTTTTCTGCTTTAACATGAGAAATTTCGCTTAACTTTAACTATCTCCTCCTCCAACTCTATTTTAACAGAAATTACGGCTAAAAAAAACTCACCGCTTCCCTGCGCTTTGATGGTGATTTAAACAAACCCTGCCAATTCTACAATTCTACAATTTGTCCTCTAAACCTACTCCCCCAATCTTAAACTGCACCGCACAACTTGCTATTTATTTTTAGATTAATTTTAGTTAAAATATTTATCATTTTGTTAATTTAGAAAAATTAGATAAAAAAATGGCAGAAGATAAAAAGAAAAGAAACGGTGTTATTCACCTCCTTCCAGTAGGGAGTTTTGAATTTCATGGAAATAGCATTCCTTTAGATATAGATACTGTAATTGCCGCTGGGGTTAGTGAACATTTATTTATAAACTTACAGACAGTTTTTACTGAAATTCATCTTCTTCCGGTCTTGCCTTTTGGAGTAAGCTTAGAACATCGCTTTAATCGTGCGTGGTCTGTAGATAGTGAGTCTTATATTTCCTTTCTTAAAAAAGGAATAAAGGAGTATGCGTTAACTTTTGGAGAGGGAATTGAAATTTTTGTGTTAATTAACGCTCATGGAGGAAATTTACCGTCCTTAAATGCTGTAGAACAAGATTTAAACCACTCTATATTTACTAATAAACGACAACGAATATTAGCCCTTCATGTTTATTCTCAAAAAGTGCAACAAAGAGCCGAGCATATTTTTGGATCATTTGACACCCATGGTGGTAGTGTGGAATTTTCCTTATATGAACTTTTTAAGAAAACAAAATTGGACCTTTCTCATCTGAATATTGCCCAAGGGGTAAAAAAATTTTCACAATCTTTAAGATTTTTTTCTCTTAGCGAGCTTAATGATAGTGGACTAGTGTTAGATCATAAAAAAATAATTATTGATCCAATAAAAGCAAAACAACTATTATCTTTTATGACAAAATGTTTAATTCAAAATATAGTTGAACTTTATGAAAAAATTCAAATACTCTACGAATAACTTTGATATTGTTTTTTATTCTAATTCTAATCGTTATATAAAAACAAGCCAGGTTATTTATGGCGTGGCAAGTATTAAAAATTTTACTCCATCAATAGATGGTTTTACTCGTGGGGATATATTCTTTTTAGTCAAATCAAGGCTTTTTCGCCCTGAGCTTTTAGTAAATAATAATATTTTAAGCCTCTTGCTAAATATTTTGCCCGAAGATTCGTCAATTTTGTTGCGGTTAGCTTCAGAATGTTTTTTAGGATGGTTTGGAGATACACATTGTGATTGTGAAAGTCAGAAAAATAATGTGTTGGATTTTTTTAATGATATTGATTATGGGCTTTATATTCATCTTCCTCAAGAAGGTAAAGGCTGGGGTCTTATCAATAAAATTCCAGAGTTACACCTTCAAATTAACGGAATGGATCAAGAAGGCAATTTTCTGGGCCAATTATCACAGCCTGAGGCTGCTAATTTAGTTTATGGCGGAGGGGATCGTCGTTCTTTTTATTACCTAAAGTTACTTTTAGAAGAATTAGGGCTAACTAATCGTAAATTTAAATTGATAAGTAACAATAAGAATAAGGTTGCATTATTTAAAAAGACATTAGGGTTAAAAACATTAGAGCTTTACACTAATATTCCAAAACAATTCAATTTAGAAAATTTAGGAGAGTATATTTATAAACTTTACGAAAAAAATCAAATTTTAGATAAAAATGAAATAGAACAAGTAAAGTTTTTAATTAGTAATTTTTATGATTTTTTGCCCTTACGGGCAAAAAGATTGATTATAAAATTATTAAAAAAAGAAGATGGTTATAAAATAAAAAGCAGTTTTACGCGTAATATCCAATATTCTCTTTTTGTCCCTTTTAAACATGATAATTTAAAAAAATTAATTTCGTTATTACCCTCTTATACTAATTTTAATTATGGAATAGAAGAGTCAATTAGTTTTATTAATAATGATTTAGGAGAAAAGTTTTCGTTTAAGGTAAGGTTTAATTTTTGGGAATATCCTCGTTATTATAATGAAAGAAAAATGTTTATTTTTTTTAACGATAGAGAATTCGCCTATCGCTATTTTTGGGAGATACCAATGAAAGATATGAAAGTTTTCTGGCAGATGTTTTCTAATAATCAGTGGTATTTGAAAGAGTTATGGAGATATTATATTTGGGTAATTGTTTTACCGAATTTATCTACTCCATTAACAATAAAGTTTATTTCTGGTTATATGAAAATATCAATTTACCCCGAAAAAGAATTAAAGGATAAAGCTTTTGCTTTTTGGAAAAAAATAAAACAAAAATTTGCTTGCCTTGATAATATAGAAGAAACTGAATGCTGGTTGGGTGATACGGAGATTGAAAAAATAAAAGAGTATATTCGGCCGGAATTAGATTTAATAAAATCTTACCGACAAAACCATGTTTATTGAGAGAGAATTGCGCTTTTATTTTTCTTTGAGTAAGGTTACTTTTTGGCAAAACAAATTGCGTCATTATACCCGTTTTGGAGGACGGTTTTTTAATCGAACTCTTCTTTATGATAATCCTAATCCAGCTTTGAGCTTTTATGCGCCTGAGGTTGATGGAAGATTTCGTTTGCGTTTATTTAAAGTGCTTGAGCCAGCCCAATCTTCTCAAGTGAGCTATAGTTTGATTTCCTGGAAACAACGACTTAAAAAAGAGAAAGGTCTTAATATTGAAAAAGAGCTAGAAATTAAATTTGCGGCAGCAGATTTTGATCTTCTTGATCGTCTTTTTCGTGATGTTTTGAAGATGCCTTATAAGGGAGGCTATGAATTATACCGTAGTTTTTTTTATTTTGAAGAAAAAATTGAGATTACTCTTAATGAGTATCCTTTTGCCCTGGCTCTGGAATTGGAATTGAAAGAAGGGGCGGATTTAGAAATTTTGTCGGTCGCGGTGGAAAAATTGGGGCTGAAAGATAAAAAGCCATCCTTACTTTCGAATGATGATTTTTATGCACAGCTTTGTCGTGATGAGGGATTAGAACCGGGAGAAGAAATTTTCTTCCGTACTTCACCAATGCCGCAGTTAAAAGATGAATAACAGAGCGTTATTTTCGATCCTTGACTAATCTTTCACTCTCTATTATCATTTGAACATAGATGCAAATGAAAAGAAGGCAAGATCAAGCCGATTCTCCGCGCTACCAGCAGATTAAGAAAGAATTGGCCAATGAAAAAGCGTTGCAGCAGTGTGCGAAGGAGTTTAATATGATCGGCGACCCCACCCGCCTCAAAATTTGTTATCTTCTCTGCCGCCATCAAGAACTTTCCGTCAGCGAAATTGCGGCCATTGTCGGGGTTTCCATCTCCGCTGTCTCCCATACCCTGCAGAAATTAAAAGCCGCTAACTTAGTCCGCAGCCGGCGCGCCTTTCGCCGCGTCTATTATCAGCTTAATCAAACTCCTCTTACGGCAATCATTAAAAAAAGATTGGCCAAATTATGAAAAGAATCGAAAAAAAGTGCTGGCCGCAATATTTTGACGCAATTCTTAGCGGCAAAAAGAAATATGAATTGCGCCTGAATGATTTTGATATTGCCGCCGGGGATATTTTGGTTTTAAGAGAATGGGATCCCGAAAGCAAAAAATATACCGGAAGGAAAATCGAAAAACGGGTAACCTATGTCGCTCGCTTTAAAATTGATCAATTATTTTGGCCCGAAGAAGAAATTAAAGAAAAAGGTCTGCAAATAATTTCTCTTGAATGAACACTAACCAATTTGACCTAATTATTTTATAAAGATATTTCCCAATTAAGTTGCTGTATATGAAAAAAAGAAAAAATCCACTGGCACTAATAATTGCCGCCAGTAAAAAGATATTGGCCGGGACAAATTATAAATTAGGGCTGCTCTTTCTCTCTTTATTCCTTGCTCTGGTTTATATCCTCCTCCCGGTCGGGCTGACTCCCGGGAATAGCATTGCTTTTCAAGTAAGCATATTGCGCCCGCGAGACTACCTTTTATTTTTCATCCTTTCTCCCGTAACAGCACTGCTGATTCTGATGCAGATATTCCTCTGGCGGCGGGGGAAAAAATATTGCGCTCGTACCGCGGGACAGGGAGGGTTGAGTGTTTTTTCCGCTCTCTTTGGGGGACTTTTAGCCACAGCAGCCTGCTCCTCCTGCATTACCGCCATTCTCGGTTTTCTGGGCGCGGGGAGCACATTCTTTATCTTAGAAAATCAGCCCTATGTTGTCGCCGCTTCTTTATCCTTGGTTATTATTGGTTTATACTTCAGCGCCCGCAAGGTTGTGGGCGGTGATGAGAACAGCGTTAACTGTTCCCCCTGCGATAATATTTCCAACAACCAGCAATGAAGAAAAAATTTTTATTCCTTCTTTTCCTCCTCAGCTTAGCCGGGAGTGGTCTTTATCTAATCCGCCGCGACAAAGGTGCGGTTGAATCCGTGGCAATAAGTAAGACAGGAACAAAAATCAACGACATTGCTCCGTCTTTTACCATCACCACGGTTGAGGGGAAAGAAATTAAAAGCAGCTCTCTGCGGGGAAAAATAGTGGTTATTACTTCCGCGGCCGCCTGGTGTCCAACTTGTGTTAAAGAAGCGCAAGAATTTGCCCCGGTCTACCAAAAATATAAAGACAAGGGGGTTGTTTTTATCACCGTAGATATTGATCCGCGCGATGATAAAGATTTTATTCAACAGTTCCAAATCACCAACAAGACCCCTTGGCATTACACTGATGCTGAGGGCGGGAAAGAGATTAGGGAAAAATATTCCCTCCAGCGCTTTGAAATTACTTACATTTTGGATCGCCAAGGGAAGATCCGCTTCAAAGACAGCGTTATTACCCGCGGGCACAGATTAGAGCAAGAAATTGAAAAATTATTATCATCCCCGGCCAATTAATTAAGAGATGAGACAGGCAGAGACCGAAAGCAGGGCCAATTGATCTTCAACGGCGAATTGGTGCCGCCTACGGGAATCGAACCCGTGTTTCCACCTTGAGAGAGTGGTGTCCTAGTCCACTAGACGAAGGCGGCGCTACTTACTTTTTCCCCTCCGATTATACCAAACAACCAAAAGCGGGGCCGCGGTAAAAGTCGAAGAATAGGTCCCGGCAATGGTCCCAATCAGCAGAGCAACGACAAACCACCGCAGACTACTCCCTCCCAACAACAACAGCGCCAGGAGCATAAAGATAATGGTCAAGGAATTGTTGAGCGAACGGGGCAGGGTTTCATTAACCGCTTGATTGACCAAAGTCGTAAACCCCTGCCGCGGAAAAAGTCGCTTTAATTCCCGAATACGATCATAAACAACAACGGTATCGTGCACGGAAAAGGAAAGAACCGTCAGCACTGCGGTTACAAAAAGGGTGTCGACCTCAACTCCGGCAAAATGCCCCAACAGGGCAAAAATTCCCAAAACAATAAAGGTATCATGCAACATCGCCAAAATCGCACAAACTCCATACATCAATTCCTGAAAACGCCAGGCTACATAAAGCAAAATTAATCCGGTGGCCAAAAGAATTCCGAGCACGGTTTTAACCAGCAATTCGCGCCCCAAAATTGCTCCAACACTTTCAAAACTAACTTCTTCCAACTCTCCCTGCTTTTGCCAAAGATTCCAAAAGCGTTCTTTTTCTTTTTCATTGAGCGGGGCCAATTTTAAGATCAAAGTTCCCTGATTAGTGCCTTCAATCTGATGCAGTTTGGCCGCCAAATCAGGCTCGCTCTGGAGGCTTTGCCGCAACTGCTCGGCTTGCAAATCAGTTTTTATTTCCCAGCGTGTTCCCCCTGTAAAATCAATTGCCGGCCGCAGCCCCCAACGGCCTAGCGCCAGCAACCCCGGCAACAAAACCAAGAGGGAAAGAGTAAAATAAAGGAGTCGATAGCGCATAAAGTCAATCATTTTTGATGCTGCGCTCTCATTTTACCACAATAGTAGAGGTGAGGCAGTAATTTATTTTTCTCTTCTTCTAGCCCCTGAAGATGATAAAATGACTTTATGCAGTTTCAATTTTTTCCCCCATCACGGCAGAAAAACTTGCCCCCTTTTCTCCTCCTCGCCGCAGGGTTAATCCTCCTCCTTTTTGTTCTTACTCCTCACCTGCTCCAGCAAAAACTGCAAAGCCAAATGATTCAGGAGTGGGTCGCCCGCTTTGGCTGGGGCGCTCCCTTAGTTTATATTCTCCTCAATGTGGCCACAGTAGTTATCCCTCCCCTTATTATTACCCCTTTTTGGCTGGCCGGAATTCTTCTCTTTCCTCCTTTTTCCGCTTTTCTTTATATTTACAGCGCTAATCTCATTGGTCATTCTCTTAATTTCTATCTCGCTCGCCGCTGGGGGAGACCCCTGATTATTAAACTGACTGGAAAACGGGGATTAAAACAAA
>JALUVT010000100.1 GCA_027020325.1 bacterium | reverse complement strand
AGCTGGAAGGCGTAATGGATGAGTAAAGCAAGAACCAAAGTTATGCTTAGACTCCCGATAAATCCAAACTCTTCCCCGATGACCGCAAAAATAGAATCAGTACTCACTTCAGGCAAGTATTGGTATTTTTGCCGTGAATATCCTAATCCTCGTCCCCATAAACCTCCTGAGCCAAGAGCGATCAAAATTTGATTGATGTGGTAGGAAGATTTTTGGCGGTCAGTTTGGGGCTGTAAAAAGGTTAAAACGCGCTGGCGGCGGTAGCCGGAAGAAAAAATAAAAGCTCCGCCCCCAATAAGGAGAATTAAGAGAAGGAGAATGATTTCCCGCCAAGGAAGACCGGCACTGAAAAGGAGAATTAAACTAGCACTGATAAGGATAAAAGCACTGCCGAAGTCAGGTTGCAGAATAATCAAGCCGCCAAAAATTCCCCAAAGCAAAAGGATGAACAAAAAACGCGCCCGGTGAGGGGAGCGGGGAGGATAATTTTTTAAGCCTGCGGCCAAAAGGAAAACGAGACTGATTTTAGCTAATTCGGAGGGCTGAAAACGGAATTCTCCGAGAAAAGGTAGAGGAAAGGGAAGGCTTAACCAGCGCCGCGCCCCATAGATTTGACTGCTCCAGCCGGGAATTAAGACAATGATTAGGAAAAAAAGACTGAGCAAGGCCAGAGGGCGGGCTAGGCGCAGCCAGAAGGAATAGTTAATACGGCTGCAGACTAAACTGGCGGCCAAAGAAATAAAAAGCCAGATTAGTTGTCTTTTGAGAAAATGATAGGGATCGGCAAAGTTCTCATAGGCGGAAACAGCTGAAGCATCGTAAATCATCAAAAGTCCAAAAATACTTAGTCCTAAGCCAATTAAAAAGAGGATTCCTCCTTTCTGCAAGTAAAACAGTTTTGGGCGAGAAAACATTAATTTTATTTTAACGCCCTCGACAATCCTCGCCAAGATAAACAAAAAAGATCAAAAGTTCTTAAAAGTGGAAAGTGGCCCAAAAAAGAGCACTAACAAGACAGACCAACCCGAAAAGCCAGAGGCGCATTGTAACTTTAGTTTCGCTCCAGCCTTTGGCTTCAAGGTGATGATGGAGCGGAGCGATCAGAAAAATTTTTTTTCCATTCCGCCAGGCAATGGAAAAGAGCTGAATTAGTGAAGAAAGGGCTTCAACAACAAAAACTCCGCCGAGGAGAAAAAGAACCAGCCCCTGATTGATCATCAGAGCAATGACGGCGAGTAAGGCTCCAAAAGCCAATGCTCCTGTGTCGCCCATGAAGATTCGTGCCGGATAAATATTGAAGTAGAGAAAAGGAATCAAAGCTCCAAAAAGTGTGGCGATAAAAACACCAATATCACCATGAAAAGGAGTTTGTTGGCAAAGAATCCAAAGTCCGGCCAAACTTAATAATAAAAGACCGCTAGCGAGGCCGTCCATCCCATCACTGATATTAAAAGCATTAGAGAAAAAGACAATCAAAGTTGCGGCAAAAAGAATATAAAACGGTCCCAAGGTAAAAGTAAGTTCTCCCCAAAAATAGGGCAGACTAACACTGTCCAAGCCCATATAGCGCCAGAGAAGAAAGGAAATAAGCAGAGCTCCTACCCATTGGAGGGCGAATTTATAACGAATGCGGAGTGCCCAAATTCCAGTACTGGGGCGGTGAAAAAATTTCTTCAGATCATCATAAAGACCCAGAGCACCGAAGAGAAAAAGGGTTAAAAAAAGAATCTGCGCTGTCCAGTTCCAGCGAAATTTAGTTAAAGCATAGAAAATAAGACTAAAGAAAAAAGTGGCAAAGATGATCAAAATTCCGCCGCCAATCGGGGTTCCTACTTTCCAGCCGTGAAGATCATTGTAGAGTGTTTTTTGTCCGCGGGAATCAATGCTCAAGTTGCGCGGTTGTTGAAACTTGAGATAGTAAAGAAGATTAATAAAGGGAACCGTAAAGATTCCGCAAAAAAACATCGAGGCGAGGAGGATAGCAAATAATTTCCCCATCAAATATCTTGTAGCAAATCCTATCTTAAGTTGTCAAATTTTTGCCTCCGGGGGAGGGAAAAATTTTTCTCTGTTTTTTATCGCTGATGTTTAGGCTCTGGTCTCTGATTGACATCCTTGGTGCGCAATTCTACGATAAAAATGGATCTGGTTACTGCCCCCTAGATCCAAAATATTTCCATTTTTTCTTGTTAAATAGATTAAAATGAGCTTTTTTTCTTTTACGGGGCAACAATAAATTAAAGAAATGAAGGCCGCTCAATTTTTTCAATTCCAGTTTGAAGAATTTGAACAATTTTGGGGAGGGCCGCGGCGGCGGCCACAGTTGCAGGGGAATGCTTTGGAAATCTTTAACCGCCGTTACCGTCGTAAAGATGCGCAGGGAAATTTTGCCGAAACCATTCCCCAAGCTTATCGCCGCGTGGCTCAGGTTATTGCTGGAGGGGAAGAAAAAAATCACCCTTGGTGGGAAAAAGTCTTCTACAATTTTTTGGTGGGGAAAGAATTTATTCCCAATGCTCCTACTTGGACCGGAGCGGGAACGCCTCTGGGGCAATTGGCGGCCTGTTTTGTTTTGCCTTTAGAAGATGATTTGGGCCGTCATCCTGCGGGTATTTTTCAGACTTTGCGTAATGCCGCGCTTATTCAACAGAGCGGGGGGGGAAATGGGTTTTCTTTTTCTCGTCTTCGTCCCCGCGGCGATATTGTTCATTCAAGTATGGGTAAATCAACCGGACCAATTGGTTTTTTGCAGGTTTTCGACAGTGCCTTTGGGGAGATTGCTCAAGGAGGGATTCGGCGCGGGGCGAACATGGCTGTTTTGCGCGTTGACCATCCCGATATTGAGGAATTTATTAAATGTAAAAGCGAAGAAGGAGTGATTCGCAATTTTAATATTTCGGTCGCGCTTACTGATGCTTTTATGAATGCAGTGGAAAAAGGAAGTAAGTTTGCGTTGCGTAATCCCCGTGACGGGAAAGTTTGGCGCGAGGTTGAGGCGGCCAAACTTTTCGACCTCATTGCTCATTTTGCTCACCGTAACGGTGAACCCGGAGTTTTATTTATCGACACCGCCAATCGTGCCAATCCCGTGCCGCAGCAATACCAGCTCGAAGCCACTAATCCCTGTGGGGAACAGTGGCTGGGTCCTTTTGAGAATTGCTGCTTGGGACATCTCAATTTGGCCGCTCATTTAGAAAATAAGGGAGATGGAGTAAAAATTGATTGGGAGCATCTTCGTCGCAGTACTTGGCTTGCGGTTCGTTTTCTCGATAATATTGTCAGCGTTAATAAATATGTGGCCGCAGTGCCTCAACTGCAAGAAGCTGCCCAGCGCAATCGGCGCATTGGTTTGGGTTTTACCGCCTTGGGGGATCTTTTTTATTCCCTCGGTGTTCGTTATGGTAGTCCGCAAGCAGCAGAGTTAGCCGCCCAAATTACCGAATTTATTCGTTATCATGCCTTGGCAGCGAGTATTGCTTTGGCCCGTGAACGGGGTTCTTTTCCGGGGATTAAAGAAAGCATCTATAATCCGCGCTCCCTAAGCTGGTCTCCTCCCCAACCGCTTTCTCCCTATCGAGAAAAAACAAAGTGGCAACGCCCCTCTTTGGACTGGAATTTTATTCAAAAAGGGTTAGAGCAATTTGGTCTCCGCAACGCAACGCAAATGACCGTTGCTCCGACGGGCTCAACTTCCACCGTCCTCGGTGTTGAAGGATATGGGTGTGAACCAGTCTTTGCTTTGGCTTACTTCCGCAATGTTTATCAAGCTGCAGGGGAGGAAGGCAAATTGCGTCTGCGCTATCTGAGCCCTCTTTTTCAAGCCGCACTGGAGAAGACGAATTTAAAGCCTGCGGAAAAGAAAAAAATTATTGAACAGATCGCGGAAGAGGGTAGCTGTCAAAAAATAACTGCCTTGCCCCAATCATTGCGGCAGACCTTTGTTGTTGCCGCTGATATTAAACCAGAGGAGCATGTTTTAATGCAGGCTGCAATTCAAGCTTTTGTTGATAATTCGATTTCCAAAACCTGCAACTTCCCCGCCACGGCCACGGTGGAAGATGTAAAAAAAGCCTACTTTCAAGCTTGGAAAATGGGTTGTAAGGGCTTGACGGTTTATGTTGCGGGTTCGCGGCACGAAGTCGTTTTGGAGACTAAAGTCAAATCTCCGAAAAAGGCGGTAATCAAACCGCGCCCCTTAACTGTGCAGGGAGAAACCCATCAGGTTCGAACTCCATGGGGCTCAATGTTTGTTACGGTTAATACCAATGGCGACCAGCAATTGCACGAAGTCTTTATTAACATCGGGAAAGCCGGCAGTGATTTGCAGGCCGATGCCGAGGCTATTGGACGCTTGATTTCATTGATTTTCCGTCTTCAAGAAGCGGATAATCATCAGCGGTTGGCGGCAATTGTGGAACAACTTGAGGGCATTGGCGGACGACAAAGTATGCGCATTGGTAAAGAAAGATTTTTTTCTATTCCCGATGCGATTGCCAAGGTTTTGCGAAATTATTTGGGAACTCGCCCCCCTTTGGTACAGTTGGATTTAATGAATTTGGCCGGGGCAGAGAAAGAAAAAGAAAAAAGAAAATTCCAACAAAATAGAGAACAGATTAAAGGTGCGGTTTGTCCCGAATGCGGTAATTATTCCCTGGTTGAAGTTGAAGGATGCCAGCGTTGTGCGCAGTGGCTGGGAGGTTGCGGTGAATATTCTGCCTGTTAAAAAAATTTAGAATGTTAAAATAGATAAAAAATGTCGCTGCAATCCGAAAGTAAGGATAATAAAGCTTTAGTTTCTCCCCCAAGCGAAGAAAGTGAAGAAAGGGAAAAGGAAGATTTTTGTCCCCATTGTGGAGCGGAATTACAAAATGGCGAGGGCTGTCGTTCCTGCCCTTTTTGTGGCTTTAGCCACTGTCTTCTTTAAGATTTATGCTGAGCGAAGTTATTAAACGCAACGGGAAGAAAGAAGCATTTGACTTAGAGAAAATTGCCCGTTCTATTTTTCAGGCCGCACGGTCAGTAGGAGGTAAAGACCAGCGTCGGGCGGCAAAGCTGGCGGACAAAGTTAAAGATTATCTCGCTCAGCATTATCCTCGGCAAAAAAAATTGACTACTTTTCTAATTGGTGAGGCGGTAGAAAAAGTTTTGATTGAGGAAGGACACGCTCAAACGGCCAAGGCTTTTATTCTTTACCGTTATCGGCAAGCGGGCGAAGAAGAAAAAAAGAAAAGCTTGGGGGTTGCTGATGATTGGGGCGGGTTGACCTATAACAGCCTTTGGTTACTGCAATCGCGTTACCTGCGGCGGAACCAAAAAGGACAAACAATTGAAACCCCGCGGCAGATGCTGAAAAGAGTCGCCCGTTTTGCCGCTGCGGCGGAAAAGAAGAAAAAACAAGCTTTTTGGGAGAAAAAATTTTTTCAGTTGATGTGGGAGAAAAAATTTTTACCCGGGACGCGGACTCTGGCGAATGCGGGCAAGAAATTTCCTCAACTGGCAAATTGTTTTGTTTTTCCTCTTGAGGATTCAATTGAAGGAATTTTTAAGATTCTTTACCAATCTTCGGTGATTAAAAAACATGGTGGAGGCTGCGGTTTTAATTTTTCGTCCCTGCGTCCCGCGGGAGATTTGGTGGGGGGAGAACCTGGTTTAGCCGCTGGTCCGGGAAAAATTATCGAATTATTTGATTTGACAACGCGGATTTTCCGCCAGCAAGGACGCTATGAAAGTGGCAATATGGCCGTCCTCGATGTTGATCACCCCGATATTCTGAAATTTATTACACTCAAAGAAAAAGAGGGCTATCTAATAAGCACCAATATTTCTCTGGCAGTAAGCGATGATTTTATGAAAGCAGTGGAAAAAGATCAGGATTGGGCTTTGCGCAACCCGCGCACTGGAGAAGTAGTGGAAAAAATTAAGGCGAAGATGATTTTTGATCTGGCTGCCAATTATGCCCACCGGACCGGGGACCCGGGCTTGCTTTTTTTGGATACCATCAATCGCAATAATCCGCTCCGTCGTCATTGGGGTGAGATTAAGGCCACTAATCCTTGTGGAGAACAACCGCTTTACCCTTATGAATCTTGTAATTTGGGCTATCTTAATCTGCCTCAATTTCTCCGTTTTGAGAAAAAGAAAGTGGTTTTTGATTTTAATGCTTTGGCCGAGGCAACAAAAATTGCGGTGCGGATGCTCGATGACTTAATTGATCAAAGCTGGTTTCCTGTTGCGGAAATTCAAGAGCAGGTACGGCAATTGCGGCGTACGGGCTTGGGAGTTGTCGGTTGGGCCGAAACCTTGGCCCGCTTAAAAATTCCTTACCATAGTGAAGAAGGGTTCAAAACCGCGGAGAAGGTTATGAAAACAATTCATGATAGTGCTTGGGAAGAGTCATTTGCCTTAGGGGAAGAAAAGGGGCCCTTCCCCGCGGTCGGGCAGTCGCGCTGGCATAAACAGCGCCGTCAACCGCGCAATGTCGCCCTGACCACCTGCCCTCCCAGCAGTAATCACGGGATTATTTTTAATACCTCCTTTGGCATTGAGCCATTTTTTGCTCTTGTTTACCGGCGGCGTATATATGGCGGGGAAGTAGAGTTGCTCGAAACAAATAGTTTTCTCAAAGAACAATTGCAGGAGCGCGGCCTTTATCGCGAGGAGTTGATTCAAAAAATTGCCGCCAATCACGGTAGCTTGCAGGGAATTAAAGAAATTCCCACTGACCTGCGGGAAATTTTTCCCGTCGCTCATGATATTCATTTTCGCGCTCATCTAAAAATGCAAGCCGCTTTTCAAAAATGGGTTGATAATTCGGTAACGAAGACGATTAATTTGCCTTTTGAGGCCACGGTAAATGATGTGGCGGGGGCCTATTTTTTGGCTTGGAAATTGGGGTGCAAGGGGATTACTATTTTCCGCGATCAAAGTCGCCGCGAACAGGTTATTTATTTTGGAGCGCAGTAGAAAGAGAAAAGGGAAATATTGTGTTTAAATGTGCAAAATTTTGTCTTGCTCTTGCCAAAATGAAAATAATTTAATATGATAATTTGTAACAATGGCTATATCTAGAGAACACCCTCCATCTCCAGTCTCCCCCCGTTCTGTAGAGGAAATAGAGAGGATAATTTTCCAGGCGGGGCGGGAGGAAATTGAAATTTCTGATTTAACGGGAATAGATCCTTTTATTCCTCAAGGAATTGCTTTAGAAGAACTTAATGATCAAAGGGGGTTGTATATACGATCTATTTCTGAAAACATAAGTCCTCAGGAGTTTTTATTGTTCTTAGAAAACAGGGAGACAAAAGTTGAGTTGGTTGGTGAGCCACAACTAGAGCGAGGAAGAAATAGTTATTTAGCGTATACTCTTCGAATAACTGTTTCCGATCCTCAGGATCCTTCAAGAGAAGTTACGCTTGCTGTAGAGTGCGCTTATTTGATTGAAAATAATACACTTTTAGGGACTGATGTTAGGTATGTAGTTGCGGATGAAGAAGGAAGAAGGAGATTAGAAATAAGATTTAGTAAAAGGGTTGATCTACTAGGGATGTTTGCAGTAGCAGACGAAAAGGGATTTTATATTGCCCCGAGCCATTTTGCCCCTCTTTCAGCTCGGATTACCCCTGATGAAATTAAAGAAAGAATTGTCGCAATGGCTCCTTCTCCGCTTCATCCTTCTGATTATCAATTAAGAGTTCGGCGGGCATTATTAGAATGGGACGGGAAAATTGATTATCATATAACAGATTTGGGGGGGGGTAAAGCTGTTGATTCTAAGGGAGAAGAGATTTCTAATCCTTTCCGCTCGCAGTTGGAATGGACAATGAAGGCATTAAAAAATTTGCTCTCAACTTCTCCGCAAATCAGCTACGGTGAGGGAGGATTTGTGGCGGATTATCATCCTCTATCGAATGATGGTCTACGCGGAGGTTGGATGACCGAGCGTTATCAAGCCGGAGGGGTAGGCTTAGAGTGGTATGGTAGTGGAAAAGATAGATCTTTTTCCTTTAAGGTCGGATTGCCCGAGTCTTTACGACATCTTGAGCTTAATTTTAATGCGCATGAAGCGAGAATTGCTGTTATTAAAACTCTTTTAGCAAGGCTTGAGCAATATAAAAAAGATTTAGAGTTTCTCTATAAGCTTGAACCTAAATATGCCGAAGGTTTTGAAGAACCTGAGGTTGAGGTTAGTAAGAGTGCAAAAGATGCTTTAGCGAAGTTGGATAAGGAGTATAGAGAATTATGTGGAAGAATAGATTCGGTTTTAGGAGTTACTCGAGAGGAAGTTGATGAAAACCTTTTTCAGCAAAGACTAGCGGCACAACAAGAGCGGTTAAGGAAATTAAAAGAGATATTAGAAAGTATATCTTTTCGGGACCTAAATTCCATGGTAAGGTATGAGTTAGGGCAACTTTTAGAAGAGGCGGGGTGGTATCTTACCCCTCCTGAAAAATGTCCGTCGCTGGGAGAAGGGTTAGATTCTCGTTGTTGTGTACCGGCCAAAG
>JALUVT010000099.1 GCA_027020325.1 bacterium | reverse complement strand
CCTCTCTCCGGAATTGACAAAGATCGGAAAAGCTATTCTTTCCGCACCTTTCTTTCTGATGTAGTATTCCACTTCATTGGCAACCTCCCTCTCGGAAACTCCGGGCTTCAAGACGTCCAAGATTTTTTCCATAGCCATATCCGCAAGTTTTCCGGCTTTTCTTATGAGTTCTAACTCGTATTCGTCTTTGTATTTTCTCAGCGGAGCGACTATTTGCTTCGCATCAACAACTTCTACATGGGGGTTCATTATTCTAAATCTTTCCAAAAGAAAAGCTGGTGTTGAAAACTCCATCTCAACAGCTATCGTCGGGTTTTCTCCAAGAGAATTCATGAACGCTACGATGTGCTTCATCATATCTGGAAGGGACCTATACGTTTTAGCCTCAAAACCGGTTTTTCTTTCCGCTTCTTCCTTTTCGCTATCGAAGACAATTAAAAAAGGCTCGTCGTTAGCCGGAATTATCATTCTCGGTTGCTTTCTAACATCTCCTGTGAAATACCTATAATTTTCGAGCGACAGCACGAGAAAAGCATCTATACTCTCCTTTTCCATTAGTTCTTGAACTTTTTCGACTCTCTTCCGGTACACGCTTTTCGGAATTTTCATAATGTTAGAATATCTGCTTTGCACACTCTTATACGTTTTCCCCAAATTTTTCATTCCCTTTCGCAACTCACTTTTTGGTGCTTGGTTGTTAATCTCTACTAATTTTATTCACACTATTTTATTTAATTTTATAATTAATTTTTAAAATTTATTTTAATTAATTTTAAATTTTTATCATTTATGTTTAAATATCTACTTAAAATTACTATAATTTGTTGAGCAGTTAATTTTTAATCTAATGTATATTATTGTTGCAAAATAATCTGCATTACAAAATTACTGTAATATTTAACACTGTTAACTAACAAGTTTTCGTGCCTCACCATACTTTATGCAGTTAAGGGGGGGTAAATTTGCAACATAATCTAAATTCACATAATTTTTGGAACAATGGAATCGCTGCATCACCAACTTTTAGGAAGTCCTAAAACTATTTTATTTCAGAAATTATGTAATACCGTTCCAAGTTTTATAAGGTATTTACATAATATTAAATTAAAATTTTAATTAAATTTTATTTAGTTTAATTTTTCTAAAAGATTAAAAATTCCAAAACATCAAAATTTTAGAACATATTTGTAACAAATATTAATTTTATTATTTTTATTACAATTAACCTAATTTAAAATGACCAAAAACGCAAAAAGTGAGTGGTAAAAAATCGTGATAGCTCGTTGTTTTTGCAGCTTCACAACAAACTTCACTTTTCAAAGTAAACTGTAGCGGTTTTTGGCGTTTTGCCCTTTTTAATGCGATGGTAATCGGCGTAGGTTAGAACTTCAGAATCTCTCCTCAGCTCGGCTCTTACTACTTCTCCGATAAACAACGTGTGAGTTCCAACGTCGCATTTCTTCACGACCTTCGCTTCGAAGATTGCTGTTGCGTGCTGTATTATTACAGGAGACCCGGTTACTCCGATTTCGTAATCCACACCCTCGAACTTGTCGAAGTCTCTACTGCTTCTGAACCCGAATCTTCCTATGAACGTTAGGGGAGTTTCAACGTCCAAAACGCTGACGGCAAAGACCTTACTCGCTTTGACGATTTCGTGGGTGAAGTTTTTCTTGTTCAAACACACTGCAATCATCGGAGGTTCTGAGGAAACCTGAAAAACGGTATTTGCTATTTGCCCGCTCAATTTGCCCTCGTAGGCTGAAGAGACTACGTAGAGACCGTAACTTATTTTATAAAACGCTCTGGGATCCATTTTTAAGCGTTGGTTTTGTAGTT
>JALUVT010000098.1 GCA_027020325.1 bacterium | reverse complement strand
TTGAAAATGAAAGTGGGGCTGTTGCCGCGCACGCATGGCTCAGCTCTTTTCCAGCGCGGACAAACGCAAGTTCTAACCGTCACTACTTTAGCCTCAACTTCTTTAGAACAATTAATCGAAACTATTAGTGGCGAAGAAACAAAGCGTTATATTCATCACTATAATTTTTTCCCTTTTAGTACCGGAGAAATTCGGCGCTTGGGATCCCCGGGACGACGGGAAATCGGCCATGGAGCTTTAGCGGAAAAGGCTTTATTGCCGGTTATTCCGAGTGAAGAGGATTTCCCTTATACTATTCGCGTTGTTTCTGAAATTCTTTCTTCTGATGGTTCGACTTCGCAGGCTTCGGTTTGCGGATCCTCTCTTTCTCTGATGGATGCCGGAGTTCCGATTAAAACTCCCATTGCCGGGGTAGCTTTGGGCTTAATTAAAGAAGGAGAGAAAGAAGTTGTTTTAACAGATATTGCTGGGGTTGAAGATATGCTGGGCGATATGGATTTTAAGGTTGCCGGCAGCCGCGAGGGGGTTACCGCAATTCAACTCGATGTAAAAAAACCGGGTTTGACCCTCTCACTGCTTGAAAAAGCATTAGCTCAAGCCCATGAAGGCCGTCTTTTCATCTTGCAAGAAATGGAAAAGGTTCTTTCTGAACCGCGGCAAAACCTTTCTAAGTATGCCCCTCATATTATTAGTGTAGAAGTTGATCCCTCTCAGATCGGAAAAATAATTGGCCCCGGTGGGAGTATGGTCCGCCGCATTCAAGAAGAAACCGGAACCACAATTGATATTCGTGACGAAGGACGCGTCATCATCGCCGGTAGCGAACAAGAAGGTGTTGAAAAAGCCGCGCGTTGGATCCAAGGAATTGGGCGAGAAGTTCGAGAAGGACAAATCTATGATGGAGTTGTTACGCAAGTCGTTGATTTTGGTGCTTTTGTTGAAATTTTCCCCGGCAAAGAAGGTCTCTTGCATATTTCACAAATCGGTCCCGGTTATATCAAACGGATTCGTGATTTTATCAACGAAGGAGATCAAATTAAAGTTAAGGTTTTGGCTGTTGATGCCAAAGGGCGGGTCAATTTAACCCGCGCCGATCGGGATCAACAATAAAAAACTTACTAATGGCAGAAGATCAAGTTATTGCTCAACACACTGTTGATACCCCTCCTTCTGACAACCCCGCAATTAAAGAGTTAAAAGATATTCTTCAGAAGGCGGCTGATTCGATTCCCGCGGAATTGAAAGATCGCATCAGTAAGCGAATTACTAGTCTGGAGCGCCTTGTGGGAACAATGCGCTTTTATGAGATTTATGACGATCTTTACCGTTATTTGGACTGGGTCGTGAACCTCCCCTGGTACAAAGAAACTGAAGATAACCTTGATCTACAACACACAACCCAAATTCTTGAATCCACCCACTACGGATTACAGAGTATTAAAGATCGGATTCTTGAATATGTCGCTGTATTAACCCTACAAAAACAAGCGGCACAATCTCCTGAAAGAGAAGAGGTTATTGAAAGTCTTTATCAACGCGGCGCCAGTCTTTCACCCATCCTCCTTTTTGTTGGTCTGCCGGGGGTTGGTAAAACTTCAATTGCCTTTTCTATTGCCAAAGCCCTGGGGCGACAATTTATTCGTATTCCAATGGGCGGAATGGGTAGTGCGGCTCATCTCCGCGGTGAACCGCGGAGTCAACCCGGCGCTGAACCAAGTTTATTAATTAAGGGAATGCGTCAAGCAGGAGCCCGCAATCCGGTCATTCTTCTCGATGAAGTTGACCGCGTTGCCGAGTCAGCCCGGGCTGATATTATGGGTGTTTTACTGGAATTACTGGATCCACAACAGAATCGGGCTTTTGTTGATTATTATATTAATTACCCTTTTGATCTTTCGCGGGCTATTTTTCTCTGCAGTGCCAATAAAACTGGTAATATTGCTAATGCGGTGCTCGATCGGATGGAAGTAATTCAAATGCCGGGCTATACGGATGAAGAAAAAATCGTTATTGCGCGTGATTATCTCTTGCCCCAAGAACTGCAAATTGTCGGGATGGCCAAGGATGATGTTCAAATTGAAGATTCAATTTGGCCTTTAATTATCCGTCCTTTTGGTTTTGACGCGGGAATTCGCACGACCCACCGTACGATTGCCGCAATTGTCCGTAAATGTGCGCGGCAGCGTGTTGCCGGAGTAACGCATAAATTTGTTATTAACCAAGAAAATTATCGTGATTACTTGCCCGAAGTCTAATTAAGATGAAAAAACAATCCTCTTCGCGCTCTTTCTCCCGACCTGCCCTGCGTATTCTTCCCCTTGGTGGTGCCGGAGTTAATAAAAATCTTTTTGTTTATGAATACGGTGATGATATTGTAATTGTCGATTGTGGGATTGCCTTTCCCGAGGCCGAACAGTTGGGGGTAGATTTGGTTATTCCTGATATTCGTTATCTGCGGCCCAAATTAAAAAACATTCGCGGGATTGTTATCACCCACGGTCACGAAGACCATTATGGAGCATTACCGTATCTTCTTGAGGATCTTGGTAATCCCCCAATTTATTCTTCCAACCTTGTCTACGGGTTAATTCAGGTTAAATTAAAGGATTTTGGTCTTTTAAAACAAGCCCGGCTTTTCCGCTTCCAAAGCCATGATTATTTGAAATTAGGTTGTTTTACTTTTACTCCCTTCCGCGTCAATCATTCGATCCCCGATTCTTTTGCTTTTTTTATTGAAACTCCAGTGGGAAATATTGTCCACGCCGCAGATTTTAAGTTTGATTGGACGCCGGTTGACGGAAAACTATTTGAAGTGAGTAAAGCCGCTCGTTTAGCGGAAAAAGGTGTTCTCTGTCTCCTTTCCGACTGTTTGGGCGCAAATCGTCAAGGCTATACCCATTCGGAAAGGATTATCCAAGAAACATTTGAAAAAGAGGTCAGTAAAGCCCGCGGCCAAGTTTTTATTACTACGATTTCTTCTAATATTTCCCGTATTCAGCAAGCGGTTAATACTGCGGTTAAATTTGGGCGCAAGGTTAGTTTTATTGGAATGTCTTTACAAAAAAATGTCGAAGTAGCGCGAAACATGGGTTATCTTAAAATCCCTCCCCGCAGTGTTGTTCCCCCGGAAAAAATTCGTCAGCAAAACCCAGGGAGTCTATTGATTGTTATTGCCGGCAGTTATGGACAAATCAATTCTTCCCTTTACCGCCTCGCCTTAAACAATCATCGTTGGGTGAAACTAGAGAAAGAGGATCTGGTAATTTTTTCCGCTGATCCTATCCCGGGTTATTATGATCAGGTAGGAGTGGTCATCGATCGCCTGACCGCTCAGGGAGCGCGGGTTGTTTATTCGGAAATGCAGGAAGATTTACATGTCTCCGGTCATGGATCACAAGGTGATTTAGCTCTCTTAGCTGCCTTAATTAAGCCGCGTTATTTTTTGCCGATCGGCGGAACACCGCGCCATATTCGTGCTTACGCCAATTTAATTCAAGAAATGGGCATTGATAGCAGTCGAGTTTTAGAACTTAGTTCTGGCGAAGGGATCCTTTTACAGAAAAATAAAGTAATGAAGGAGAAAATGACTGATTTAACCGATGTCTTTGTTGATGGATCTCGTATTGGCGATGTCGGACGGGTGGTCCTGAATGACCGGCGCATCTTAGCGGCCGAAGGAATTTTTGTCGTCATTGTCCAAGCCGGAGAAGAGGGAAAATTCAGGGATAATGTTAATGTTATCTCGCGCGGTTTTGTTTATATGGCCGATGCGGATCAATTGGTGCAGGAAGCGAAAAAAATCGTCCGCCAGGAGATTAAAGATGAGCCAGTTAAAAATTGGTCTCAATTACGGAGCCGCGTCGAGAATCGTCTTTCCGAGTTTCTTTATCGCCAGACCCAGCGCCGCCCAATGGTCTTAGCGGTTCTTGTGTAACATTTATTTTTTTAAAAGAAAAATTTTTAACTTTAAAGAAAAAGAGGGTTGTAAATTGACAAAGCAAGACTGAGGATAGTAATTTAAGATAGGCTAGTCAGCTAATTGATGCCTTTTACTGCTGAAGAAAAACAAATTTTGCAACAGTACTTTACTAACTGTGAGGAAAATGTTTTTGTCCTCATCAATCTTCCCGAAGTTATTAAAGGAACTCTGTTTTCCCGCTACTCCCGCACTAGTAAAGATTTACGGCGTCTTTTCTTAGACGAATTTATTAGTCAAAAAGACATTGCTTCGTTCCTAGATACGACAGGGGCGACTAATAAAGTTCTTGATGTGGCCCGGGCGGAAGATTTTTACGAACGCGTTTTAGTTGGATTTGGCGATGACTCAGTGGCAGAATTGGGCGGAGCGCATGTAGCCATTGAACAGATTAGTGTTCTGGCCACCAAAAGTATTGAGGAACACCGTATTGGCCTATCTCCCCTTGAGAAATCAACGCGTTATGTTTATTTTGATCAAAAAGTAGACGGGGAATACCTTTTCTACCGCGAACCAACGCTAATGAACTCCCCTCATCGTGAGCTCTATTTAAAAACGATCAACCAGCTTTTTGACACCTATTCCCACATTGTCCGCGAGATTCAGCCTCTGCTAAAAGAAATCTTCCCCGGCGATGAAAATGAAAAGGCTTACCGCTTTTCCATCCGGGCTAAAGCCTGCGATACGGCGCGGGCTCTTTTACCCTTGGCCGCACTCACCAATATGGGTGTGTTTGGCAATGGACGGGCCTTTGAATATCTCCTTACTCACCTCCTTAATGATCCTTTAATTGAAGTACGGGAAATCGCCGCCCAATTAACTGCTAATTTGCGTCAAGTTATTCCCGCTTTTATTAAACGCGCGGGGAATGAACGAGGAATGCAATACCGGAATTATCTTCAGGCCCGAGAAGCAAAATTAACTCCTTTAATTAAGCCTTATCAGAAGGAGACAATTGAACCTATTACTGAAGCAACAGTAAAGTTAATTGATTATGATTCTCAGGCTTTGGAAAAAGTTATCAGTGCAATTATTTTCAAACGCACCTCGCGCCCCTATGAAGAAATTTGGGAATTAACCCAGTCGATGAAACCGGCGCAACGGGAAAAAATTTTACGCGCTTTTACTGAGGAAAGGCAGAATCGTCATCATAAACCGGGGCGGGAATTCGAAGAACCCTATTTTTCTTTTGAAATTACGGCTGATTGGGGAGTTTATAAAGATTTAATGCGCCATCGTCTTCTAACCCGGCACCGCCAATTATTTACCAATGAATTAGGCTATATTGTTCCCGAAGAAATTAAAGCAACAGGTTTTGCAGAAATTTACTGTCGAGCGATGGATGCGGCAGAAAAAGCTTACCGTAAGATAAAAAAAGATTTCCCTTACCAAGCGCAATATTTAGTAACCCACGGCGCTTATAACCGTTTTTATCTCCGCTTAAATCTTCGCGAATTGGTCCACTTAACTGAACTGCGTAGTTCGCCCCAAGGACATCCTTCCTACCGCAAAGTGGTTCAGGCAATGGCGCGTTCGGTCATCGAAAAATTTCCTCTTCTAGGCCGTCTCGCTTTAGGCTTTGTTGATTATAATGACTACCATCTCGAAAGATTAGCTGCTTTTAGAAAATTAGAACGCCGGGCGCGGGAAAAAGGCGTCGTTGCTTTTCAAGAATGAAAGAAAAAATAAGTCTTAAACAAACCGATCCTCAACTTTACGAATTAATTATTAAGGAAGAACAACGCCAACGGGAACAATTACAATTGATTCCTTCGGAAAATTATGCCAGTAAAGCGGTGCTGGCTCCCTTGGCTTCGGTTTTAAGCAATAAGTATTCCGAAGGTTATCCCGGAAAGCGCTACTACCAAGGGAATAAATTTATTGATCAAATTGAGAAACTGGCACAGGAACGGCTAAAAAGACTCTATCAAGCCGAATATGCTAATATTCAACCTTTTAGCGGCGCTCCAGCTAATTTTGCCGTCTATCTGGCTCTCCTCAAGCCGGGAGAGAAAATCTTGGCCATGGATTTGGCTTCCGGGGGACATCTTTCCCACGGAGCTAAAGTAAATCTTTCCGGTCAGCTTTATCAAACTGTCTTTTACAATGTTAATCCCCAAACAGAAAAATTGGACTATGATGAAATTGAAGAAATTGCGAAAAAAGAAAGACCGCAGCTGATTATTGCCGGAGCCACGGCTTACCCGCGGGAAATTAATTTTGCCCGTTTTGGCGAGATTGCTCGAAAAGTGGGCGCTTATTTAATGGTTGATATGGCCCATATTGCCGGACTGGTTGCGGCAAAGGTTCATCCCGATCCTGTTCCTCACGCTGATGTCATCACGGCGACAACTCATAAAACCTTACGCGGGCCCCGCGGAGCATTTATTCTGGCTCGCTCCGAATTAGGACCACAAATTGATCGCGCTGTTTTTCCCGGAGGAATCCAGGCCGGCCCTCATAATCATGTTCAGGCGGCTAAAGCAGTCTGTTTTTACGAAGCTTTACAGCCGCAATTCAAGGATTACGCGCGGCAAGTTATTAAAAATGCTGCGGTTTTGGCACAAAAGTTGCAAGAAAAAGGTTATCGCCTGGTCAGCGGAGGAACAGACAATCACCTCCTTTTAATAGATTTGCGGCCCCAAAATATTGATGGACGGACAGCGGCCCTTGCTTTAGAAGAGGCAGGAATTATTGTTAATAAAAACAAAATTCCTTTTGATCCCGGTACGGCGGTTAAACCGTCGGGAATTCGTTTGGGTAGCCCGGCAGTTACTTCGCGGGGGATGAAGGAAGCAGAAATGGAACAGATTGCCAGCTGGATTGATCAGGTATTGCAGAACTATCAAAACAAGCAATTGTTGGAAAAAATTCGTCGTGAAGTAGTTGCTTTTGCTTCTTCTTTCCCTGTCCCGGGATTAGATAGTTGAATTGTTTGAGCCTCATTATCCCCGGAAAAAGAATTTTTAAAAAAGGAGTTTTAATCAAAGGGAAAAAAGGCTGTTGCTAATTTTGTCTTTAAGGATTAGAGTGGAAAAAAACAATGACGAAGAGGCCCTGGCGCCAATTTATTACTTTGTTTTTCTTTTTTTCCTTCTTTCTTTTCTCCTCTTTCTTCCCCCTTCCACCACCATCTTCTTCATTTTCATTATCTTTTTCCTCCACCAACTTCCTCTTTCCTTTAAATAGTTTCCATTTATTAAAAAAATTTTTTTCTTCTCCCGCAAGCATCAAAGCCGCAACCTGGTCCCCACCTTGGGTTTTATTACATCAATTTCAGGATCATAATTTTTTCCTTCCTCCGACGCAAATAATATATTTAGCCGAAGGGACTAAATTTTGGGTCATCACTGGAAATCGTTTTTATCAAGGAACACGGGATAATTTAGGCCGTTATCAATGGGAGGAAAAAACGCTACGGGCACGGAAGATGAAAGTTTTTGCTTTAGGAGGTAAACGCTACTTAATCAGCAGTGAGGAAGGAATCTATTATAGTGATGATCAAGGCGACAGTTGGAAAAATATCAGCGGCCCCTATCGCAGTGGCCAGATCGTCGTCGAAAGAGATGGAAAAATGCAAAATGGTGGCCAGAAGGAAGAAGGGGAGAGAAAAAATAGCGACGGGGGAGGAGAGTTGAAAGTTTACTATGCTTTAAGCAATGATAATTGCCGCCTCACGCGGCATATTTGCGGTCTTTACGAACTGGAGATTAATTCAGCGGGAGAAATAAGCTGGCAACGCATTAACTATGATCCTTGGGGAAAAGTAAATATTGTTGTAGGAGAAGGCGAAATGCTGGCCTATGAGGGACGGCGTTATGCTTTGAGCGTAGATAAGGGGCGCACTTGGCAGGACTATGATTTACGAACTCAAGGATATCGAGGCTGGATCTTTAAAAAAATAGTTTTCTTTCCACCGCAAGGGCGATATTATGCTCTGATGGAGGAAGAAAAAACCATCGAAGGACAAAGGAGAAAGATCTATCACCTCTGGAGCAAACAAGTTGGGGCAGAATATTGGAATGAAGAAGATTTAGCTTTTCTTACGACGGGCAATTCAAATAATCAAGAGGTAAAAGAGATCGGAGGATTAAAGGTAAAAGGAAAACAAATTTTTTTCTTAGTAAATCGGAGAGAATTTTGGTCGAAAGAAGGACAAGGGGCGTGGCAGAAAGAGGCAGCTATTGAGTTAAACAATGGAGCTGAAATCAGCAGTTGGACCACGGTAGAGGGAACGCCTTTTTACGATCGGGAGCTTTACTTAGGAACAGGGGAAGGAGAATTAATTAGACGCGGATTTAATCCGCGAGGAGAGCCGGTAATATTTATTCATGGATTAGGAGGGAATGCCCAAGAATGGGAAGAAGGAGATAAAAAAATACATTGGGAAGAATTGATTAAAGTCGGTTATCCGCGCCATTACCTAAGAAGCTATGCTTATAGTGATGCCGATGGTAATCCCGAGACCTATGATAATCAAGGTGATGTAAGGCTAATCAGTCGGGGGATGAAGGAACTAGTAAATGAAATGGCAGAGATAAATCAACTGGAAGGAGGGAAGGGAAAGGTAGATTTAGTAGGTTTTTCGTTA
>JALUVT010000097.1 GCA_027020325.1 bacterium | reverse complement strand
TAATGAAATAACCGCCGCTTCTGTAGTTCCACCACCAATATCAACAATCATATGCCCCGAAGCTTCAGCAATAGGAATTCCGGCTCCAATTGCCGCCGCTAAAGCCTCATCAATTAAATAAGCTGTTTTTGCTCCCGCAGCCAAAGTAGCATCCAAAACCGCCCGCCGCTCAACTGAAGTAACTCCGGCCGGGGCCGCAATCATTACTTCGGGTTTGAAAAAGCGAACCTTACCACAAACTTTATCCAAAAAATAACTTAACATAGCTTCAGTTATTGCATAATCAGCAATAACTCCATCCCGCATCGGACGCGAAGCAACAATATCAAGGGGGGTGCGACCGAGCATTTCTTTGGCCTCCTCCCCCACCGCAATTACATCCCCTTCCTCTGCTGTAATCGCTACTACGGTGGGCTCATTCAGAACAATCCCCTCTCCTTGGACATAAACATGTGAATTAGCAGTTCCCAGGTCAATTCCAATACGCTTGCTTAACTTGAACATTAATTTGATTATAACATCCTCAAAAGAAGTTAAGAGCGGCAGCAGATTCTGTTCTATAAGGGCTGAGTACCAAAAATACGCCAAAGACCGTCCTCGCGGTGAAAAACAATCAAAAAACTACTTTCATCTTTGTTCGCAAGAATCAGCTTTACTCGTACCTCAGCCCAATCTGCTGTTAAATAAGTAATTTGTTCTACTTGCCAAGAAGAAATTTTAACCGGATTTTCCTGCAATGCTGTAGCCCAGGCTTCGGGAGTAAAAGTTGATTGTATTTCTTGGCTTAAAAAATCAAAAATATCTTGAGGATTATTAACCAAGCTTTCCTCAACTTTAACCAGAGTTTCTTCAAGAGTTAAAGCAGGAATTGGGGAAGGAGAGAGATTTGCCGTCTTAGAGGAAGCCGCCTCAAAATGCATTATTTCACCGCGTTGGATCGTTAAAAACCCCCAAGCATCAGGCCAAGGATTAAAAACAAAAAAAACTAAAAAAAGAAAAAAGAAAAGCAAAGAAAAATAAAATAATTTCTTAAATTGAGTAAACATTAATTTTTATTATTCTAAAACTTCTATCTCTCTCATGCAAGACAATTAATTAACTTTAGTTTAAACAGATAATATTTTTGAATTACTTGTATAAAAAGGAAAAAGGACTTTGCTGCCTGACTATGGTATGATATTGAACATGAAAAGCTCTCAACTGCGCCTAATTTCGCTTATATTAAGCCTTCTGTTAACCGTCAGTTTTATTATTATTTTTTACCTCGCCCGGGGTTACAAATTTGATTTCGAAAGCCGTCGCCTTCGAGGAACGGGAATCCTTGTTGTCAATTCTTCCCCCGATGGAGCAATGGTTTATCTCAATGATAAACCTTATAGTGCCACCAATACTTCGATCAGCAACCTTAGACCAGGAATTTATCGCGTAAAAATTCAAAAACAAGGCTACCATGCTTGGTATAAAGAAATAGCAATTGAACAAGAAGTTGTCAGTAAAATTAACGCTTTATTAGCACCTTTATTCCCTGAACTTAAACCTCTTTCCTATACAACTACAACTAAACCAATCCTCAGCCCTGACGGACAAAAAATTCTTTTCACAGCTCAAGGGAAAAAAGAAAATTCGCTTTGGTTACTTGAGCTAAGCGAACGCCCCTTTAACTTAATTAATCGTCCCCGCCTTTTGATAAAGGACAAGCCTGATCTTGCATATAGCAAAATGGAGGTCCACTGGGCACCTGACAGTAAACTAGTTTTACTGCAAGAGTCGCCAACAGAGGCCTTTTTATTAGACACTATTACGGCTAATATCCAAGAAATAAAAAATCCTCAACTAACACTAAACCAGTGGAACAAAGAATTAGAGCAAGAAGAAAAAGTTTTATTGCAAAACTTGCCTCCTTCTTTGCGGGAAAAAGTGAAAGGGGCACCTTGGTATTCTTGGTCCCCGGATAAAAATGCTTTAATTTACCGTCAAGATAATGATGAAGAACAACTATTCCGCGTAATAGACTTAAAACCTAATTTTACAACCCTCCCCACCCGTGCCTGGGAAACAAAACAGCCTGATTTTCAGGAAAAGACTGTTTTTTCTTTCCCTCGTAGTCAATTTATTAAAGTTCTTTGGTATCCCGACAGTCGGCACTTTATTATTTTGGAAAAAGAACAATTAAATACCCCACAGGGAAAATTGATTCTAGTTGAAATCGATGGAGAAAATAAAAACGAATTTTTTAGTGGTGTTATTCAAGCGGATTATGTTTTTCCGTTTCCCAGCGGGACTAAAGTAGCTCTCCTAACCTCCTTTGACCCCGCCCAAAAAGCATTTAATCTCTATTCTCTTCGCCTTTATTAACTCCTTCCCGGTCTCGATGAACTAAACGCATAATCAAACGCTGGACATAATAAGGGTTACCAACCTGAGGCAAAACTAATTCGGCCTGCTTAGCTGAAATTTGAACAATAACATCTCCAAAACGGTACAAAGCTGCCTGTAATCCACGAACCTCGACGCGTACTTCTTGAATCATATCCAAGGATATTTCACGACGATTCTTATTAAAAATTCCCCCCTGAGTAACAAGAATAAGACGATGGTTAGTTAAAAGGTAAAAAGTACGACTCCACAAAAACAAACGCCAAAAAAACCACAATAACCCACTTGCAAAAGAAAAAAAGCTTAAAAATAACAACAATTGAATTATTGCTTCGGCCCAAAAAGCACTCCCCCACCAATAATCAAGAAAATAAACAGCACTAAGCAAAACAAACGGGAAAAAAAAGGATAATAAAAAAGGATTGCGGAAAACATACCAATGTTGCCGGGCAAGAAGGAAAAGCTTTTCTCCTTTTTCCAAATTAATTCCCGCCGCGGCAACTGGCTTATCTCGGGCCATTATTAATTAAAATTTTAACATAGCCTGAATTATTATTCTTCAATTATTTAATTATTTTTATTTTTCATCTTTGCGCAGTAGGAGTATTACAACCAAGCTTCTTCTTTTATACCTACTCCTATTGGAGTACAACGAGAAAACATTATAGCAACTCCAAGGGCCCAAGATAAAAAACTGTATACTATGTCCTGGATAATGGAGAGCAATTTCTTGCCGGGGCTAAAAAAAATGTTAAAATTAAAGTAACGGGGCGTGGCGCAGATGGCTAGCGCGTGCGCATGGGGTGCGCAAGGTCGTGGGTTCAAGTCCCACCGCCCCGACCATAAATGGCCTACAAGATTTAAAGAAGGAGGGATAAAAACTATAACGAATCTATTCCAAACAAAAAAGACTTATTTAACAATCTTTTGTAAGAATATGGTTGTCAAAATTAAAGGAAACAAGAATCAAAACCAAATACTGAGTAGATCATTAAAACCGTCAAAATTAAACATTTCCCTGTGTGCTTCAAGAAAATATAATTAAGTTTTATGTTTAATTTAGATTGGGAAAAATTTTCCACCACTATCTCTGGATTAAGCCTTCTACTTGCTTTGTTTTTTAGTTGGTTTTTAGGTATGGCTGAAGCAGCCCGGCTGCTCTACCTTATCTCTATTTTTTCTGGCGGTTATTTTGTTTTTCTTGGAGCAATCAAAGGATTGATGAAACAGAAATTTCTTAATATAGATTTTTTGGTTATCGTAGCGGCTGTTGGGGCGATTTATATTAATCAACTTGCCGAAGCAGCCGCGGTCATCTTCTTTTTTTCTTTGGCCGAAGCTTTTGAGGAATTTGGTGTAGAGCGATCCCGTAAGGCGCTTGAGACACTCATAAAAAGATCTCCCCAAACTGCAATTCTAAAAGATGGCAGAGAGGTACCTGTAGATAAAGTACACATTGGAGAGATTGTACTTATTCGCCCCGGTGATCTTATTCCTCTTGACGGAATTGTTGTTGAGGGCGCTTCATCAGTTGATGAAGCAACAATTACCGGAGAGTCTATACCAAAGGATAAACAAAAAGGTAGTCCAGTTTTTGCCGGAACACTAAACAGACAGGGATATTTAGAAGTTAAAGTGACAAAAGAGAGTAAAGATTCTACTTTTTCTAAAATAGTTGAGTTGGTTGATAAAGCCCAAAGGTCGCGTGCGCCAGCGCAGGAATTTATCGATATCTTTGCAAAATACTATACTCCTTCTGTGGTTATTGGCGCTATTTTGATGGCCGCAATACCCCCTTTATTTTTTGGCGGGTTATTTTCCGATTGGATCTATCGCGCCTTAACGCTTTTGGTAATCGCTTGTCCATGCGCCCTTGTTATTTCAACACCAGTATCTATTGCTTCTGCAATTGGGGGCGCTTCACGACGCGGTGTCTTAGTAAAAGGCGGAAAATACTTAGAAGCACTTAGCAAAATTAGAGCTGTTGCCTTTGATAAAACAAAAACTTTGACCTTAGGTGAACCATATATTTCAAATGTTGTTACTTTCAATGGCTTTACCGAAGAAGAGGTATTAGCGGATGCAGCAGGGATTGAAAAATTTTCATCACACCCGCTGGCAAAAAGCATTCTAGATTTTGCCCAAGAGCGAGGCGTTACTCCGCATATTATGAAAAAATATGAAAACATTGCCGGCAAAGGCGGCAGGGCAACTTGTTTGGTCTGTGATGGCCTTGAGCATTGTGTTGGTAATCTAAAGCTTATCGAAAGCAATAACATTTCGACTCAAGAAATTCTAGAAAAAACAGAAAATTTAGAAAAACAAGGGAAAACTGTTGTTTTGGTAAGTAAGGGAAATAAAGTAATGGGCGCATTGGCAATTGCTGATAAAATCCGCGATGAAGCACCGGGGGCCGTTAAAAAACTCAAAATGCTCGGTATAAAGCCGGTTATACTAACAGGAGACAATCAACATGCCGCTAATTTTGTTGCCCAAAAACTGGGGATTGCAATGGTTTATGCGTCACTTTTGCCTGATGAGAAGGTCAAAAAAATAAATGAATTAAAGAAAAAATATAAAATGATAGCAATGGTTGGTGACGGGGTAAACGACGCGCCTTCACTGGCCAGTTCGACCGTGGGTATTGCCATGGGGGCAGGCGGCTCTGATGTAGCGGTTGAAACTGCTGATGTGGCTCTTATGAACAATAACCTCTTAAATATTCCTTGGGCCTTTAATCTTGCTAGAA
>JALUVT010000096.1 GCA_027020325.1 bacterium | reverse complement strand
TGGAGTAAAGGCGATTTTCCTCGTATTAGCTCTATTGGGGTTCGCTCACTTGGAGTTTGCCATAGCCGCTGATTCCGGAATCGCAATTTTTGTTATTCTCAATAGTTTAAGACTCTTTCATTTTGGTGACACCTAGATAATAGAATGGTTTTAGTTGTAAAAAATGGTCTTAGAAAGGCTAAAACTAAATGGCTAAATTAAAATCACCCCGTAGACCGTTCAATAATTATTATTCTTAATATGTAAAGAAGGAGGTGAGGAAACTGTGGCTAACAAAATTATCGCCATTGCTTTAATTGTTTCTGATTTACAAAAAGCGGTTGATTTTTACCGAAATAAGCTGGGGTTAAAACTGGTCAGAATAGATGACGGCTATGCTGAGTTTAAGACAGAAGGGGCAATTTTAGAGCTAATGGAAGAGAAAACGGTCGGAGATTTGGTAGATATGGGAAAAATTAAGGCCGAACAGCCAAGTAAAGCCTTTTATCTCGCTTGGGATGCGGTAGAGGATGTGGACGCTTTATACCAAGAGCTTAAAGAAAAGGGGGTTGAATTTATTGTTGAACCAAAAACAATGCCTTGGGGTCAAAGAGTGGCTTACTTTACCGACCCTGACGGCAATCTTTGGGAAATCAGTCAATGCGTAGAGTAAAATGAAAAGTAAGATGCAAGCGGCAGCTTTTGCCCAACTTGTTGTTAGGGCCTATAAAAATGATAAGGGAATTTTTTCTAAAAAAGTTAATGCCGAAGAACTGATCCCGAAAACAGCCAATGATAAACAAAAGGCTCTTTTTCTGTTTTATGTAATTCAACTTGATTACGCTGTAAGGTCGCAAAATCTATATACTGGGGCACAACGTTTATTTCTTACTAATCCTTCTTTTTTTAGTCCTCATTACATAAACAATCTCCCGCCAAAAGAATTAGAAAAAATTCTTAGGAAATACCTAAAACCGCGCTACATAAATGAAGCAATAAGAAGATATAAGGAGAATTCGCGAATACTTATAAAAAAATATCAAGGAGATCCTCGAAAAATTTTTCAATGGTCGAATTCAGCTGAAGAAGTTTTGCAAATATTGCGAAATTTTAGGGGATTTGGGCCCAAAATTGGCAATTTCTTCGTTAGAACAATGATTAATACCTTTAACTACAGTTATCCTGATATTGAAGATTTACTACCGCCGGTTGATGTTCATGATGTTAAAATTGCCTATCTTTTAGGCTTTGTTAATTCTCCAGAAATGACAAATAAAAATATTAAAAAAGTAAAAAATTTATGGAGTAATGCCTGTAAAAAGGCCGGGGTAAGCTGGCTTATTTTTGATAAAGCCCTTTGGCTTTTAGGTTCAGAGGGACAGCCAAAATCAAAAAATGATATCTTTAAACTGCTTGATCGTGTTCCATTTTCTACACTACAAAACTAAAAGTCTATATAGATATGGATCATGTAGCGATAATGAAAAGATCTTGGGGTTTAATTCCCAAAATTCTTTCCGGAGAGAAAACAATTGAGTCAAGATGGTACAAGAAGAGAATTCCTCCCTGGAATCGTATCTCTAAAGGAAAAGATTCCTAGCCTCGTGGTTCTTCTTTGCTCCCCCCTAAAATATGAAGATGCTCATGTTCAAAATGATTATAACCAGCCCCATTATTGACTAACTTATAACCTGTTTGATCCAAGCCTGTTTCTTTAATCACTTTCCCACAAACAGCAAACAAGCGGTCCCAAAATCCCGGAAACTGCCCGGCGATCGTCTCCTTTTTCTCCCGGTGTTCTTTACTGAAAACTAATAAATGAATTGGAGCCCGCGGATATTTATCTTTAATTACAATAAATTCTTCATTTTCCCAAACAACCTCAGCTTCCTCTTCTTTTTGACCCAAGCGACATAATAAACAATCTGATTGATAATTTTTCTTTGTTTCCATATTTTGATTATAAAACAAAAAAGAAAAATTTTGTCAATAAATTACCATTGACAAATACCCCTGGGGGGTATATAGTTAAACTATTAAAAATTAATAATGAATTGTTGTTCACCAACAAAACCATCATCTGCGCCTAAAGATTGTGGCAATAATGACCATGATTGCCACAATCATACAGCTAAAAATAAATCAGCCTCGCACCATTCAATAAGAGAGGAAGGCCACTTAAAATCTAACTCTCACTCTCATCAACATCATCAAAAAAATCACAATAGTCATTCGTGTCATGATATGTCGAGTCCGCAAATGGCTCAAGAATTTCTACGACGCTTCTTTATCGTTACCCTACTTTTAATTCCTCTCTTTATTTTCAGCCCTTTGGGGAAAAAACTAGGATTTCCTGAGTTTTCCTGGCGTCCTTATGCTGAATTTGGAATTGCTTCCCTTATTTTTTACTTCGGACTTGTCTTCCTTCAACACGCCCGGGCAGAAATCCGACAACGCGAATATGGAATGATGACTTTAGTTTCAATTGGGATCAGCGCCGGTTATCTTTTTTCTGTTTTCTCAACTTTCTTTCCCCAAATTGGTGGTGAATTCTACCTCGAAATAGCAACTTTAATTTGGGTCCTGCTTTTCGGACACTTTTTGGAGGCCAAATCTTCAACTGCTGCCGGCAATGCCCTCGATGAAGTAGCCAAGCTACTTCCTTCTCAGGCGCACCGCTTTACAAAAGAGGGAAAAATTGAAAATGTTGATTTAAGCGAACTCAAAGATGACGATCGGGTTCTCGTCAAACCGGGTGAAAAAGTGCCTGCGGATGGAATTATCTTAAAAGGAGAAGCTAACTTTAATGAGGCCCACTTAACCGGAGAAGCGCGCCCGGTTCATAAAAAAGAAGGAGAGACTGTTATTGCCGGGGCAATTTGTTTAGACGGTTCAGTCGAAGTAAAACTTACTCGCGTTGGGGAATCTTCTACAATTGGCCAAATCCAGAAGTTAATTCAACAAGCAACGCAAACCAAGCCACGAGCACAACGCCTTGCTGATCGCGCTTCCAAATGGCTTACTTTTAGCGCCTTGTTAATCGCCTTAACCAGTTTAATTGTCTGGTCTCTATTTCTGGGAGAAACCTTTGTTTTCGCGATGACTCTTGCCATTACCGTCCTCGTAATTGCCTGCCCCCACGCTTTAGGCCTAGCTATTCCCACCGTGACTACAATTGCCACCAAACTTGCCGTTAAAAATGGAATTTTTATTAAGGACTTAAGTAAAATTGAAATAATCAAAGATATTGACTATATTATTTTTGACAAAACTGGAACCCTCACCGAAGGATCGTTTAAATTAAGCAAAATTATTGATTTAAAAAGTAATCAAACTCTAGAATTAACCCCTCAAAGCAGGTTAAAAGAAAATTTTCAAGAAATTTTGCAAATCGCTGCTTCTTTAGAACAACATTCTTCTCATGTTATTGCGCAAGCGATTATAAATGAAGCTGAAAACCGCAAAATTACTCTTGTTAGTGCAGACAAATTTGAAAACAAGGCCGGGTTAGGAATTCGGGGACAAATTAAAAACAAAACCTATCTTATTGGTAACTACCGTC
>JALUVT010000095.1 GCA_027020325.1 bacterium | reverse complement strand
TGCTGTACTTCTTCTCAATTCAATGAGATATCTAGATTTGAGAGAAAAAATCCGCAATTATTTAAATTATTTAATCAGCTAAAGAAAGAAATTCTATTGACAAAATTTATTTTTGTGATAGCATGCTAGTACAGTGAAACAAAAGAAAAAGTATTTAGAGCAGTTGATAAGTATTTTGATGACTATAGATGACAAAAAAGAGATGGAAGATTTTTTAAGGGGTTTATTAACTCCGGCTGAATTAGAAGAAATCCCTCAGCGGTTGCAGATTGTGGTTCGTCTCCTGAAAGGGGAAACGCAGCGGCAGGTAGCGGCTAACCTTGGCGTGGGCTTGGCTACAGTAACGCGGGGAGCAAGAGAATTAAAAAACGGGCGCTTTAAGATTCTTCGCCGTCTTCTTGGGGGTCGGGGAAATTTGAAATGGCGACGCTTCTTTGGTTTTGAAGATTGATTTTTAATTTTGCTCCATTTTTATTTTTTTAATTATTAATTCAATTTAGAGATCAAGAAAAATGATTGAAAGAAGAGGAATAATCCCATCACCAAGCGCATTAGAGGGACCAAGGTTCCCAACACCAGAACAATTTACCCCGCTGGACTATGAGATTTGGGATAAGGTTAGCGGCCCGGATGATCCCCGGATAGCAGAATATGTCGAGGAAATCATTACCGTGATGAAAATGGCCTTTGGCCGGCCCGATTTTCCCGAAGAAGATATGAGAAATCATATTGGCGGGGATTTGGTAATTTTGGGTTGGGCAGAAGAAGTGCTGCAGGCCAATGGGGGCGGAAGAGAGAGAAGAGTGGTCGCTTATGCCAGTCTGCAATGGGGGCGGCTGCGTGATTTAGTGGGGGTGGGGAATGGAGAGGAACAAGGAGCTTATTTGGCCGCGGCGGTAGTGGATCCCGCTTATCAAAAGCAGGGCCACTATAGAGAATTAACAAAGCGGAGAATTGAAGCGGCATTGCGGCGGGGTACAGGGACAATTTTTACCCGAACTCAGAATCCGAAAGTCGAATTAGGGATAAGGAGGGCTTTAGAAAAAATGGGAATAAGCTATGAAGTGGAAAGAATATTAGTCCACGCTGCTTATGGTGAACAATTGACCAGTATAAGGCCGATGGTCAAGGAAAGAGCAATTCAAGATGAATATGATCAATTAGATTATGAGCGGGGTGATGCTTTTGTTTTGGTTTTTAGTTGTGGGCCTTTTGGTTCCTAAGTTTTGATCTTTGCTCTTAATTAGAAATTTATATGTTATCCTAAAAATGGAATTGGCGCTGGTCTGAACTGTGGCGTTTATCGCCGTGTTTCCATAAGGAATAGGGCCGGCGGTTTTTGTTTTCAAAGCCTCGGCCATATTTGCACATAGTTTTTGAATCCCTCACCATACAACTTCTGTGGGTCTTTGTTGATACAATGCTGTAGTAGAAAAAACTGTAGGTAGCAACTGCCTGCAGAAAAGAACGCCGAATTTTATCGGAATTGCGCTTGAAGTGAAATTCGCTCGCCCCATCCCAGCCAACCTCTTTTTTCAGCAGCTCAATTCTTTGATCACAAGCAATTGCCTCATTGTGATCTTCAAAAACCACAAGGGTAATGGTAAAAAATCTACTTGAACATTGTTCAAGCTTTAATCCTGGATCTCCTGATTCATCAATAAAAACTAACATAAGTTTAATTTACTACCCCGCGCCATGCGGCTACTGCGGGCTTAAGAGCGCGGACGAAAGGAAGATTTGACAGACTTTTATTGCTTTTATTGTCTGTGAATAACTTTTTATTTGACATAAATTTTATACTCGTGCTATTATTTAACCAGCGGTAAGTCCTGCAGTAAGGGTCTATGGTGCTTCTCCACATCGTGGTTTAATGAGCCATAGCATAACAACTTACTC
>JALUVT010000094.1 GCA_027020325.1 bacterium | reverse complement strand
AAACAAACCTTCATTGAGTGCTAAAAAGATTTTGCTGTAAGCTTCCCAACTTTTCCAAGCGCGAGATTAGAGAATTAAAACCCCAACGATGAAATAATTTTTTTAACTTTAAAATCGGTAAACCGTGGAAACGACAAGCACTTAAACGGAGCTCAATTGGGACATTAGTCTTCAATACGATTAATTCCCTATATTTTGTCAAGTTATTAACTGCTTTGCTTAATAAATTTTTTTGCCTATCAGATAATTCGTCCAAGTGCAAAACCATATTGTTTATACTATCATAACGCAATAAAAGTTCACGGGCTGTTTTGGGGCCAATCCCCTTTATTCCCGGAATATTATCCGAGGCGTCCCCGACCAAAACTTTATAGTCAATTAATTGATCAGGACGCACCCCATATTTATCCTCTACTAAATTTTCGTCAAAAACAACAGCAGAAGAAAAGCCTTTTTTTGTAGTAAAGAGAACCACCCCCGGACGAACTAACTGCAATAAATCACGATCGCCACTGGCAATAATTATCTCAAAAGACAACCCTTTTTTCTCTTTTTGACTAAGCTTATTGACAATTGTGGCAATAATATCATCAGCTTCAAACCCCGGAACCCTAAAGGAAGCTATTTGAAAAGCCTTTATCAATTCAAACAACAAATCTATCTGACTTACTAAATCTTGCGGCATGGGAGGGCGCTGCGCTTTATAATCAGGGAAAAGCTGATGCCGAAAGGTCGGCTCTTTAGAATCCAAAGCAATAGCCAAATAATCAGGTCCAAATTCCTCAATAATTTTCAAGAGCATTAACGCTACTCCATAAACCGCTCCGCAAGGTCGTCCATCCAGCAGCGTCAGTCGTGGCAAAGCATAAAAAGCACGGTAAAACCATGAATTAGCATCAATTAAAATAAAATTTTTCCGGGAATAGGTAGGCATTAACAACGATGTACAAAATTTTCTATTCTTTATTTTCCAACAAAGCCCTAAATTCGTCTCCACTTAAACTTTCTTTATCCATCAACTCCTGTGCGACACGATCAAGAGCCGAGCGTTGTTCACTCAAAATACGCCAAGCCTCTTGAAAAGCCTGATCTAATATCCTCTTTACTTCTTGATCAATCTGAGACTTGAGGGCATCAGAAATTTCGATGCGGGGACGTAAACTAACAGGACTCCAGCCCTCCTCTAAATCAGAAAAATGCCAATTATAAAAACCAAGTTCGCTCATTCCATATTGAGTAACCATCTCATAGGCTAATTTAGTTGCCTTTTCCAAATCATTAGCCGCTCCCACTGTTTGCTCTCCGCAAGCCATCTTTTCTGCTGCTCGCCCTCCCATTAAAGAGGTTATCATCTCTAAAAGTCGCGTTTTGGTCATATGATAACGATCGATCTTAGGGGGAATTAGAGTAAAGCCCAAAGCTAGCCCCCGGGCAACAATTGAAACACGGTGAACTGGATCCATATGCGGTAACTTATTGGCCACAATAGCATGTCCTGCTTCATGATAAGCAGTTAATTTTTTATCTTCCTCACTTTGGAGGCGCTTCCGTTCGGGACCTAGTTTAATCTTCATTGCTGCTTCTTCTAAATCTTCCTTTGTAATTTGATCGCGGTTATTACGCGCGGCAGCAATAGCCGCCTCATTCAACATATTTTCAATATCAGCCCCGGAAAAACCCACTGTCCGTTCTGCTAACTGTCGAACATCAACATCTTCAGCAAATGGTTTGCCTTTCATATGAATCTTTAGAATCCCTATCCGCCCTTCGATATCAGGTAATTGGAGAATTATTCGCCGATCAAAACGCCCCGGGCGGGTTAAGGCGGGGTCCAAAAGGTCGGGCCTATTGGAAGCGCCAATTACGACAATACGGTCGCGGGGACTAAACCCATCCATCTCAACTAAAATTTGATTCA
>JALUVT010000093.1 GCA_027020325.1 bacterium | reverse complement strand
AGTATCAACAATTAAGTTAACATCGGCCCTTTTAAAAAAATTGCCTCCAGAGAGGATAGATGTTTGGAAAATACAAACCTATGAAAGGAGATGGTTTTAGTCTTAATTTTGTATACTAATACTTAACAAATATACCCAGTAATTGTAAATTACATTTATGTTTCACCCGAGAGCAATTTTACCTCAATTAGAAAGTGAGTTGGAAACGGAGCAGATTATTGTTGTTACTGGTATGCGTCAGGTAGGGAAAACAACCCTGCTTAAGTACCTTTTTGCTCAAGTTAAAACAGATAACAAAGTTTTTTTGGATTTTGAGAATCCCCTCCACCGCAAATTATTTGAAGAAGAAAATTATGATAACATTTGGAACAACTTAGCCGAATTTGGCATAAATAAAAGAGAAAAGGCCTTTGTCTTTATCGATGAAATCCAAAATCTGCCTTCAGCCAGCAGAGCAATTAAATATCTTTATGATCATAACTCAGTTAAGTTTTTCCTTACTGGCTCGAGCAGTTTCTATCTTAAAAACCTCTTTTCCGAATCTCTTGCCGGCCGCAAGCTTATCTATGAGCTTTATCCCTTAACCTTTGCTGAATTTCTTGTTTTTAAGGGAGTGAGAAGGGAAGAAATTCCCAGGTTCAAACAAAAAGCAGCTCAGAAAAATAAAATCAGATATGAAAGACTAATCAAGTATTTTCTCGAATACTGCCGCTATGGCGGCTTTCCTCGAGTAGTTTTGGAGGGGAATAATCTCCGCAAGAAACAGATTCTAGAAGAAATATTTAAATCTTATTTTGAACACGATGTTAAAACCCTGGCTGATTTTAGAAATTTAGCCCAACTGCGCGATTTAATTTTATTGCTAGTTACCCGAATAGGTTCGAAATTGGGTGTCAGTAAGTTGGCCAGTGAATTGAAAGTGAGTCGCGAGACAGTTTATTCCTATCTCTCTTTTTTGGAGAAAACCTACTTTATTCAGCTTTTGTCCCAGTTTAGCCAGAGCCGCGATCGCCGGGCGGCCGGAAGCAAGAAGGTTTATTTTTGCGATACGGGCTTGGCCAATGTTTTGGGGCAGATTTCTCAAGGCCAACAATTGGAAAATAGTGTCTTTCAATCTCTTCGCCCTTATTATCAATTGAGTTATTTTCAGAGAAGTTCTAAGGAAATTGATTTTATTGTTGAGGGCAAAATTGGTTTGGAAGTTAAACAAAGCGCTTCCGCCCGCGATATTTACCATCTCCAACAAAGAAGCCAGAGCCTGGATCTCCAAGAGGCTTATTTAATTAGCCAAAACTGGAGCGATCGACCAGAAGTTATTCTTGCCCTTGATCTTTAGTCAAATAACAAACAAATATAGTCTTAGGGATAAATAACAGAGAGAGGTTGTGTATCAATCGCTCTCGATTACTCTGAAAGTTAAGTATAGAATAGTGCATTAGTCTCAATCATCAATTGAAAAATGGTAGTGAAATTAGATGCTGGATTGCTTCTTCAGTGAAAAACTGTCTAGAATTAAGTTAAGATAGGTCTTTTAAAAAAGAACTCAAGGTATTATGTAAGGAATTAGTGATAAGAGTAATAATTGACACTTCATGAAAAAGTATCAGCAATTAAATTAACATAAGTCTTTGAAAAAAATCACCTTCAACCGCAGTTTCCAAGGAAATTAAGAAACGGATATGATTGAGCTCTGTTCGGAAAAATGAAGTATACCTCGATAATGGTCAATTCAAATCTAGCGGCAGGAATTGAATGTTAACGAAAGTATGATACTGTACAAAGTTTTGCTAATTCTAGCGCCTTATCGATGTAGGCTCGGTAATTAAATCTTAAAAACTGTATACTATGTCCTGGACACCGCACATCGCGCTATTGTCTTCATGATAGGTGTTTGGTAGAATAAGAAACCATTTTAATTAAATGAAAAAGGAAAAAGATTTGAGACAGTATTTAAGCCAACAGCAGGAAAAATTTCTTGAGGAATTAACGCTGTTCTGTCAGCAGCCTTCAATTGCTGCTTCGGGCGAGGGAATGGAGAAGATGCCGCTTTTAGTGCAAGATTATTTGAAAGGTTTAGGAGCAGAAGTTGAAGTTTATCGGGTTGCCGATTCCTATCCAATTATCTTTGCCGAATTAAAAAGCCCCCGTCCTAAAGCCCCGACTTTATTCATTTATAACCACTATGATGTTCAGCCGCCCGATCCTTTGGAAGCTTGGACCACGCCGCCTTTTGCTCCCGAAGTACGCCACGGTCATTTCTATGCTCGGGGAGTGGGAGATAATAAAGGCAATTTATTGAGCCGTCTTCAAGTTATTGGGGCTTGGCAAAAGGTTCACGGCGAGTTGCCTTTAAATATTAAATGGGTCATTGAAGGGGAAGAGGAAATTGGCAGCCCCCACCTGCAAGAATTTGCCGAAAAATACGGTTATCTTTGGCAAGACAGTGATTTTTGCCTCTGGGAAACAGGAGGTGTAAATGAAAAAGGTGAACCGATTTTGAATTTGGGAATGAAAGGTATTGTTTATCTGGAACTAAGTTGTCATTTTAATAACTACGACCTTCATTCGGGCTTGGCTGCAATTGCGGATAGCCCAGTTTGGCGACTGATTCAGGCCCTAAATACTTTGCGCGATGAAAAAGGACAGGTTCTAATTCGTGATTTCTATGAACACCGCCAACCTCTGCGTGAAAGTGAAGAAGAAATGTTGCGACAAAAAGATTTTGATCCCGCCTCCTTTATGGCCAGCAAGGGCATTCAGCGCGCCCTTGTTGATCCGCAGGATAAAGTTGGTTTCCTCAAGCAGATGTACCTAGGAGGGACAGTTAATATCTGCGGAATCTGGGGTGGTTTTACTCAGAAGGGAGTAAAAACAATTGTTCCTTCTCAAGTTCGGGCCAAAATTGATTTACGCTTGGTGCGGGGGCAAAAAACAGATGATATTGTGCAAAAGCTGCGGCGTCACCTTGATAGCGAAGGATTTTCAGATATTGAAATTAAACTTTTGGCCTCACAAGAAGGGGGGCAGTCGGACATAACTGATTTTTATATTCAAGAGACAATAAAAATTCTTCGCCAAACTTACCAAAAAGAAGTAGATTTAAATTTGACTAACCTCGGTTCGGGCCCAATTTATTTTCTCGCCAGTCAATTCAACATTCCCGTTATTCAGATTGGCTGCGGTTATCCGGGGTCACAAATTCACGCTCCGGATGAGAATGTCCGTTTAACTGATTATTGGCAGGCCCAGAGGGCTTTTGCCGCATTATTAGAAAACTGGCTTTAACCAGTCCAGCAGGGTGTCTCTAAAGAAAGACTTACATTTTGTTTTTCTTAATCCCCAGGGCAACTTTGGTCCAGCCTTAGAAAATTATCTCGGTAGTCATCCTGATTTTGGCGGGCAATTAATTTATGTTACCGAAATTGCCCGTGCTTTAACTGAAAATGGGGAATATCCTTCGTTGCAGGTTGATATTGTGACCCGACAAATTCTTGATCCGCAGTGGCCGGGGTTTGCCAAAGAAGTCGAATTCCTCAACCCTCGCCTACGGATAATCCGCCTTCCCTTTGGAGGGAAATCTTTTTTACGCAAAGAAGAGCTTTGGCCCTATCTATTAACTGAATATATTCCCCGCTTGCAAGAATTCTATCGCCAAGAAGGCCGTCGTCCCGATTTTGTTACCGCTCATTATGCTGATGCCGGGTTAAGCGCAGTTTATCTCAAAGAGCAAACCGGCCTTCCTTTTACCTTTACTATGCATTCTCCGGGAGCCTTAAAAATGGACAAGTTAGTGACAAAAGAAAACTTTACTTCTCAATTAGAAAAATATTTTTTTGAAATTCGCATCGCCGCTGAAAGAATGGCCATTGCCTCTGCCGACCGTATTATTACTTCTACTCATCAGGAGCAGGAATATCAGTATGGACATCCTCTTTACCGCGATCTTCGCCCCCCGGCGGCTAAATTTGCCGTTGTCTCGACCGGGGTTGATGAAAAATTCTTCTCGCCACAGGCTCATTTTGATAGGGCTGGACAAAACTGGTGGCAAGAATTAATCCAATCTCAATGTCCAGCGAGCCGACGACATCTCTCCTTTATTCTCCTTCTTTCCCGCCCCACACCGAAGAAAAATCTCCTCGGTTTTCTGCGTGCCTTTGCTCAGAGCCGAGAATTACAAGAGCATTTCCAGCTTTTTATCTCTAGTGGTGATAAAGATGCCCTGCATCGTTTACCTCTAAATCAGGTTCCTGATCAATACTTGCGCCAGGTAGTAGCTTTTATCAAAGAACAAAATTTAGAGAGAAAAATTATTTGGAGCAAAAAAATCCCGCGCTGCTTTTTGCCCCCTCTTTATACGACCATTCGTGAACGAGGAGGTTTTTTGGTCTCTCCAGCCCTCTATGAACCATTTGGACTTCTCGTCCTGGAAGCTCTTAGTTGTGGGCTGCCGGTAGTTAGTGGTCGTAATGGGGGACCAGAAGAAACCTTGCCCGGACGAGCAATTTTGGTTGATCCCGAAGATGAGAAAAGCATTATTGAAGGCTGTTGTCGTTACTGGAAGGACCGGGATCTTTATGAAAAACATTCGCGTCAAGGGCCCGCTTATATCCGCTCCCGTTTCACTTGGCGCCAAGGGGCCGAGGCTTACCTTAAAAATGCCCGAGAGATTTTGACTAACAAAGATAAAAGGAAAAAGATTAGCATCCCCCGTCTCTTTTTTCACTTGTCAGCGGGGAAAAATGAGCCTCAATTAGTGACGTGGTTGCGGCAGCATTATTTTAACTAGAAAACAAGTTTTTGCTGGCGAGAACGGGCTTTTCTCTTCTTTTCTTTTTGCCAAAAAGGATCTAAAACCTTTTGATAGTCTGAAGGTGCAAAAAATTTGATAAATGAAGAAAGCTCTTTTTTCTTTTTTTCGCGGTAACGAGCGTAGAGGAGATATAAACTTTGGCTCGCCCGAGTTAGAGCAACATAGAAAAGCCGCTTTTCTTCGGCTAAAGAAGTATCTTTTCTTTGCGGAGGAATGATCCCTTCTTCAAAACCACAAAGAAAAACTTCCTGAAATTCTAACCCTTTGGCCGCATGAATCGTTAAGAGGCTAATTTTGTCGCTCTTCAAATCATAAAAATTATTTTCCTCTAATTGGGCGAGGTATTCAAAATAGCCTGGCAGATTCTCCCAGGGCCAGGCCATTTTTTCTATTTCTCGTAACAGCTGATCAATCGCGGGGTTCTGCTGAAAATATTTTTGTGTGAACGGATTTTTTACCCAAAAGCGAGCCGCATCAACCAAACTTAAAGGATTTTCCGTTGTCGCATGGGAGCGATAAGTTTTTGCAAAGTCTCTTAAAAGCTGGTCTTTTTTTTCGGTAATCTCCGGAGGAAGAGAGAGGTTTTTCTCTTCTAAAAAAAAGAGGGTCAAAGGAATTTCGTGAGCGCGAGAAACTTTTGCCCGCCAGTGCTGGACTAAGTTGGGTTGAGTTTGGCTTAATAAAAAAAGGAGCCATTGCACCGCGGGTTGCTGATAGAGATTTGTTGCCTCTGGTTCTTGAAAAGGTAAGCCCTGCTTTTCCAATTCTTGGGCGATAATTCTCCCTTGGCGGCGAAAACGGTAAAGGATGGCAATATCGCGGAAAGATAAGTTCTTTTCCCCTTCATCTGCCGGCAGTTGATCACTTTGTTGCATGTCGATCCCGCCAAAAAGGATATTGATCCGTTGGGCAATCCAGCGCGCTTCGCTAAACTCATTTTTTGTTTCCACAAGCCAAATCTTGCCCTCTCCTTTTTGTTGCGGAATTTGTTGCACGGCAGGGAAAAGACGACTGCTAAAATGAATTATCGCCGCTTTATTGCGGTAATTGTGACGCAGTTCAACTTTAGTTACCGTTGTGAAATCTTGCGCTAGTTGCTCAAAAATATTGGCAACGGCCCCGCGGAAACCATAAATAGACTGTTGGGGATCTCCAATAGCACAAAGTAAAGAGGATTGATGATGATCCTGCCACCATTTTCGTAATAATTGGTATTGCAGGAGATTGGTGTCTTGGAATTCATCAACGAGAATAACCGGCCAGCGCGGCCAATTTCCCTCCTTATCTTTTTCTAATTCTTGCCAACACAAAAGAAGGAGGTCGTCAAAATCAAGCGCTTCTTTTTCGTTGAGGAAGGATTGATAATTTTGTAACAATTCCCTGGCCGCGGGGGGGATTTTTTCTTGGGCAAAAAAGAATTTAATTTTGTACTGCGAAATTTTTAATTCGAGCTGCCGCGGACTAAGGTCTTGAAAGGAAGGAGGAATCTTAAATGGGGATCCCTTTTCGCCAAATTTTCTTTTTTCTCCAGCGGAAATAATACGGCGTGAACCCAAAAGCCCTCGCTCTTGCAGTAAACGGTAGGCTAGTCCATGGAAAGTTGTGGTTAAAGGCAACGCTCGTGAAGGCAAGCTTTTACTGAGCCGTGTTTTTAGTTCTGCGGCTGCCTGCCGCGTGAAAGTAAGGGCCAAAATTTTAGCCGGCGGAAGCTGCATTTGTTGTAAAAGGAATTTAATTTTGGCGGTTAAGGTAAAAGTTTTTCCCGTCCCCGGCCCGGCGATCACTAAAAGAACCCCGCGGTTGATTTGTAAAACTTTTTCTTGATCCTGGTTAAGCGCCTTTTGCGGCATTGTCAAATTGAAAAATTCAATTGTTCGGAATGCGGAGGAAGGGAAGTAGAATCGGCGAAAAGGCGGATAATTCCATAAACACCGTCGTAGCCCGGCTGAACCGCAACTTTTTTTTCCCGCAGACGCTGAATAGCTTGGGCTAATTGGGGGAATCCGGCTTCTTTAATTTCCTCAACATCCACCTGACGGAGAATCCTAAACTCATCACCTAGTTTTTGGTAAAGTTGTTGGTAAATTTTCTCTACACGCCTTGAATTAGAACCCTTGACCCCAATTAATTCGGCTAAAATTTCCACCAAAGGAATAATATATTCAACTTTTTTGTGTTGGAGGGGGCGATAATCCGGTTCGCGATCCGCTAACTCTTCCACCCGATGCAACACGCCCCGCGTTAAAGGCCGGCCGCATTTAGGACATAGCCCTTGATATTTTTTGGTCTGTCGAGGATTGAGAACAACACCACAGCGCCGATGTCCATCGTAGTGGTACTTGCCTTCTTCGGGAAAAAATTCAATCGTGCCGATAAAATCATCATTACCGCTTACAATTGCCTGACGAATTGCGGAATAGTTTAACGGAGCGCGCAGAATAATTGCTTCCCGCGCCATTTTAGGCAAAGAATGAGCATCAGATCCCGAAACAAGGGTAAGGCCGTCGAGTTGGCTTAAACGCCAGTTCATGAAAGGATCTGAAGAAAGACCGGTTTCCACAGCTTTTATTTCCCCGCTCAGTTCTTCAAAGGCTTCCTCAAGACTATCAAAGCCCGAATTAGAACCAAAAAGGGAAAAGTGGGGTGTCCAAATATGGGCGGGGATGAAGAGAGCTTGCGGATGCAGTTGGAGGGTCATTTTTAATAATTCTTTGCTTTCCAAGCCCAAAATGGGTCGGCCATCGGAAGCCAATTTGCCAATTTTTTGTAATTGACGATTAAATTCGGCTACAGTGGAAAGGTCGGGCAATAAAATTAATTGGTGTAGTTTGCGCAGGCGGCCGTATTTACTGTAGATAGTACTAATTTCCGTACTCAGGAGGAAACGAACTTCATTGTGGCGAACTGATTGCGGAATTAATTTATCGTTTTCTTTAGCCCAGCGGGGGTGGAGACAAAAAAGACCTTCTTCCGCCGGAACTAACTTTTTTTTAATTTCTTGAAAACGCTGGGGATGAGTAAAATCTCCTACCCCAATGACCGTAATTCCCTTAATTTTACACCAACGATAGATGTTTTCTAAGGTTAATTGAGGACTGCAAGCCCGGGCCCAAGGAGAATGAATATGTAAATCAACAATGTATTCCCCTTTCATCTTTGTTCATTTTACCATTAAGGAGAACAGTAGCTGTTATCCGCCCCTTGACTTTGCAAAAAATTTTCATTAGAAGTGCGGGGAGTTTAACTTTATCCTTTATCTAAAAATTTTTTGAATAAATCAAAATAAATCAAAAAGAGGGAAAGGTGAATAAACTATTTTTTTGGGTAATCTTAATCAGTTGGTACAAGGCTAAGGGTCCTTTCTAGGTAAGACCAAGGATTTCTATCTGGACAAAAATTAATTTAGCAGTTTATTAATCTATCCCATAAAGAAAAGAAGTTGAGATAAGGAAAAAGAAGCGAAAAATTTTCAATATTTAATAAAAAGGAAAGGCGAGAGAGAAATTTACCTAAAAAATATTTTGGTGGAGATGGGGGGAATTGCACCCCCGTCCGGAAATTAAGCCTAAAAACCTTCTACAAACTTAGTCAGTTCGCGACACGCTTTGGTGGTGGAACTGACCACACCTTGTTCCCAAAGCGCCAGTTATTGATAAAGTGATAAGGCCTTGGGACCGAAATAACTGGTTTCAATCCCGGCTTCTTAGCATTTATGACACAACTTTTTCCTCGCTAAGAAAAAGAAAAAGTTATGCCTCGCTTAAATAGCAGCATAAGCCAAGCGAGGTGCAGGCAAATTAGTTTCGCCGTTTATTTTGTGGTTCTTTTATTTAACGAGGTTAGAACCAACCCCGGTTTGCGGTTTTTAAGCTGCCTCTCCGTCGAATCTAAACATCCCCTTGCCGAAGATAAGAGCGGGCTTCTTCTAAGGCCCGACGTTTAATTGTTTGCCTTTTCTCAGTTTCACGGCGTTGTTTTTTGCCTTTTCCCTTGGCTAAGCCAATTTCTAATTTAATGAACTGTCGTTTAGTATACAATTTTAAGGGGACTAAAGTCAAGTGTTTAGAGGCAATTTTGCTACTCAGGGTAGTGAGATC
>JALUVT010000092.1 GCA_027020325.1 bacterium | reverse complement strand
TATCAGCTGCCTTTCAACTGTGACGCTTCTTGCCGAATCAAAGGGAGTTTTGTTGCGGGATGCTACAAGTTCTGTTCCAAACCAAATTCCTATATTTTCGCTTGTATTGATTGCGTCAAAAACTTCGTTGGAGAGCTGGGATGCGAGGCTTTTGTTGAAGACATAAAATTCTCCGATTTGTTCAAGGACTGAAGTATTTTCGTCTCTAATTTTTCCAGACGAGATAAATCCCCTGACGAGACTGCTGTTCATTTCCCCGATTTTTAGTGAAGAGAGGGAGCGCACAAGGTCTTGCTGTTGGTAACTTTGTGTTTTTTCTGCGCTTTGAAAGGGGTAGACTATGAGAATTCCAATCAGGATAATCCCGAGCGCAATTAGCGCGTCTATGCTGAAAAAAACCCCCTTTTTCATTCTTCAAAAACGTAGATTGTCATTTTTGCGGGAAGGTCCCTGTAAATGACTATCCTTTCAACTTTAATTAGGTTTTTAGGCTTAATATTTGTTCTGTTTGAGCCCGGTTTTCCGATTGAGTCGGCCTTTACAAATCCAAAGTCAATTTCCTTGTCGAAAAATACGATGTAGTCGCTTTTTATGTTGAAGAGCCTTTTTGTTTTTTCATAGTCGTTTTGAGTTAAGTTGTAAAATTGCTCAAGTTTTGTTTCATTTATTTTTCCGCTAGTTTCAATCCCAATTTCCACGACGTTTGATTCGGTCCAGTCTTCTGGAAAGCCCGCACTTAGGAGGGAGTCACTTATTGACTTTCCCTGAAGAGCGAGGCTTTCTATTGTTTCTTTTGGGGAATTGCGGTCGTTTAAGGTGTAAAAGTAAAAAAATGTAAGGGCTATTGAGAAAATGAATGTAGCTATCACTAGGTCCATTCCCCAGACCTGCGCCGACTTATTGGTTAATTTTGACAATTCCATTTTCTTTTTTTATCGTGTTTTCTCCGATGATAACTTGTCCCGTGTTGTTTTTGACGCTTAGTGAGACTATGTGGCTTTTGTCAATGCTTTCAACAAAGACGAATTCGTTAGTCAGGTTTACCCTGTATTCTCCGGAATAGATTGCCTTCGGGATTGTGAAATGCCTTGTGTATCCGTCGCTTGAAGAGTAGGCAAGCTCGATTTCAAGGCGTATTGTTTTTGCAATTTCAAGGATTTCTGCGTCAATTCTCTGGGAGATTTTGTCAGAGAGATTCTCCTGTATTACGAGAAAGAAGATTACGAATGATGTGAGGAGAAAGCCAGTCAGGATAAGAAATTCTATTGATATTTGTGCCGTTTTCATCTTAAACTTTTGTGATGACAACGTTGTTTGTCGTTGCTGTTATTTTTATTTTTTTGTAGCCAGCCGTATGGGGCAGGGTGCCTGTTATGTTTACGTTGCTTGGGAAAACGGTCCTTGAAAGTCCTCCGCTGCTCCAATAGTCTACTACGAGGCTGTTTTCCTGTATTGTTACATTCTGGACTCCGTCAGGTATGTAAATCTCAATTGTTGCCATTGAGGGCTCTCCGGAGTAGAAAACGTATTCTGCCGTTGAGATTATCTTGTTTGAAAATTCTTTTACCTGATTGGAGGTCACCCCGCTTTTGACGCTCCCGGTATAGAAAACGGCGACGCTTAAAATTCCCGCAATGATTATTGTGACAAAGCCCATCATCATCAGATACTCAAAACTAATCTGCCCCTTTTTCATTTGATACAAAGCCAGTTTCTCTTAATAAAAGTTTTCAATCAATAGGTTTATAAAATTGCGAGGGTTTTTAGATTGGGAATATGGAAAAGAGGGAAAAATCATTATTTTTGAAGACCTGCCTTGCAATTTTTTCAGTTCTTTTAGTAGAAGCCGTGGCATTTTCCCTTCTTTATGGGCCGAGGAATCCTGTTGGCTACTCTGTTGCCGACCTGACAAGGATATATTCCGAGCTTAATCCGGGCTCAAAGATTTTCCTGCTTGTTCAATGGCTTTTGATTATTGTTATCTTGGCGGCGGTGTTTGTTAAGAGTCGCGGTTCCTTAAAGAGCGGAAAAGAAGAAAAAAAA
>JALUVT010000091.1 GCA_027020325.1 bacterium | reverse complement strand
TCCCTCTTCTTGGGGGCAATTGTAATAGCTCGCCCTCTTCAACAGGAAAAAATGTTAATTTAACCTATTGGGGGCTTTGGGAGCCCAAAGAAGTTTTTCAACCTTTAATTGAAGCTTATCAGCAACAACACCCCCAGACGAAAATTGATTATCAGCCGCGAGAAATAGAACGCTACTTTGAAACTGTCCTTACGCACCTTAAAGAAGGAATGGCTCCGGACATTATTCGCGTTCATAATACTTGGGTTCCCTACCTGAGGCCCTATCTTAGTTCAATTCCCGAAGATGTTCTTTCGATCAGTGAATACGAACAACGCTTTTATCCCGTGACTAAAGAAACTCTTTTTCGGGACGGAAAATATTATGCCCTGCCTTTAGAAGTAGATACCCTGGGTTTAATTTATAATCGTTCTCTTTTCACTCAGGCCGGAATAACGCAACCGCCGCGGACTTGGGATGAATTCAAAGTGGTGAGTAAGAAATTGACCAAAAAAGATGCGACCGGAAATATTATTCAGGCCGGAGCGGCGATTGGTTTTACCACGGGCATTGAACACTTCAATGATCTGCTGGGATTATTAATGGCGCAAAATCAAGTTCAGTTTCAAAATGCTCAGGGACAGTTAATTTTTCACCTTAACCTCAGTGCGCAAGGAGATAACTTGGCTGCGGATGTTTTAAGCTTTTATCGCCTTTTTCAGGGAGAAAATCAGGTTTGGAATCCGGCCTGGCCCAGTGCGATTGAGGCTTTTGCCCAAGGAAAAGTGGCGATGATTTTTGCTCCTTCATTTCGAATTCTGGATATTTTAGCCCTAAACCCGCGTCTTCCCTTGGCAACAGCTCCAGTGCCTCAATTAACTAACAATGTGAGTCAACAAGTGAATTGGGCGAGCTATTGGGTTGAAGTAGTAGCTAAAAATAGTCCTCATCAAGAACAAGCTTGGCAATTCTTAAAATTTTTAACAGAACGAGAGAATTTAAAATTAATGTTTCAAACCGCCAGTCCGCAATACCGTCCCTTTGGCGAACCTTATCCGCGACCGGATATGGCTGACGAGCTCTCCCGCAACTCCTATCTCCAGCCATTTGTTCAACAAGCAACCAATGCTGTAAGTTGGAACTTTGTTGATGGAACTCAGGACCGGATTCTCAACGACCGGATTAAAGAAATTTTGCAGACTGAACTTAATAAAAATTTACCCCTTGAAGAAACACTAAATAAAATGGCCGAACAAATTTCAATTGTTATTAGCAATATCAATTAAGCTAAACAATGGAAAAAATTACCTTGACTGTTCTTTGGGAACAGGCAACCCAAGCGCGCAACAACGGGCAGACAACCGCAGCGCGTCAGCTTTATCACCAAATCTTGCAACAAGAAGAAGATCCTCGTCGTCGCGCCGAGGCTTGGCAAATGATCGGAGTCTGTCACAAAATTGACAACAATTTGGAGGCCGCCCTAGAATCCTTAGCCAAAGCTTTTAATGATTATCAGGAGGCAGGAGATTTATTGGGTCAGGGTAATGTTGCCCGCGACATTGCTTTAACTTACGCCTACCAGGAGCGTTATAAGGAGGCCTTGCCCTGGTTGGAAAAAAGTATTGCCGCTTTGGAGCAAACTGATGATCGGAGTGCCTTAGGGATGAGCCGAGTGAAAAAGGGTTTGGTTCTAGCCCGGGCGGAGCAAAGGAATACTGAAGCTTTACCTTTAGCAAAAAAAGGATTGGAAGAAATTCGTGCGGATAAAGAACATTATAATTGGTTCTTTGAGATGACGGCATTATTTAATATTGCCGAAATTCTTTTTTTACAAGACAATCCCTCTTTTTTGACTTATGCTCAGGCCGCTTTGGCGTTGATCTATGAGGCGCAGGCAGCATCAGAACAAAAACGCCGCTTAGCACAAATCTATATCCTTTTAGCCCATGGTTATCAACAAAACGGCAACCAGGGCCAAGCATTAAAATTCCTCCAACGCGGAGAAAGTTTGTTGCAGGAATTGGAAGATCCTGAAGCCCGGAAGGTAATTGCTCGTGAACTAGATTTAGACCAGTTAAAAGAAAGAATCAAATCC
>JALUVT010000090.1 GCA_027020325.1 bacterium | reverse complement strand
AGTTCCTGAACCAGCCGCGAATTCCAAGTGCGACGATGATTGCTGTCACTGCTCCAAGAATTCCGACGATTAGCCAGTCCCGAGAGCCCGACAGCGCTCCAACAATTGCTCCAACAGCTCCACTTATTGCCGCTATCCAGAAGGATTTGTTCTCTTTTTTCATTTTAGCTCAACGCCAAGCTCTTTGAGTCTTGCAGCATGTGCCTGCATTATCGCATCAACATTGCCGACCATCTTCACAAGCTCGTTTCTTTCCGCTACAAGAGTGTTTATGGCGCCCTTGTGAAAGCCAATTTCCTCTTGCGGGCTCATCTGGGGCTTTTGCGCTTGCGGGCTTTGTTCCGTGTTCTGGTTTGCAGGCCCCTGCGGCTGGCTTTGTGACGCCGGCGCGCCCGAACCGGCTTTTGCTGCCTGAAGAGCACCTTCCAAGTCATCTGCATTCATTTCCATCTTGTTTTAAGAGAAGCTGTGCTTTTAAGTTTTTGGTAGGGCGGAGCTCTGCCCGAAAATCTTTCCCCCATGGTTTGGATAACCCACTCAAATAGCCTCTAACGAGGCTAAACCCCCCCCTTCACTTGAACGGCGTTCCCAAAAATTAGCAAATCCCAGACTTTTTGGGGCAGAGCCGTAGGGCGGCGGCCCTGTTTGGAAAATCCTGATTATTGGTTTTCGCGATTAAGCGACCCGTAGGGCTCGAGCGGAACGAAGTGACCTCGGGTGTTTTTTACGAAGTAAAAAATATGGGAAAATTTCGGTGCTTACGAAAAGCACGAGCGAATGCGAGAGAAATTTTCCGCTTAATCTGCTGTTGGGAGATTTTTCTCGTAGAGAAAAACACGAGCTGACGCACGAAGCGTCCTCGTGAGTAAAAAATTATCTTTGGGCGGGGGCGGAGGTGGAAGCCTCCGACCAATAAATAAGAAAAATTATCGTGCTATTTTGAAGGCTTTAGGGTTGGGCGAAAGATTTAAATACTACTACATAGTTACAATTTCAGGAGGAAACAAAATGACACAAGAAATAAGATATGTTGGTCGAGAAAGGTTAGAAAATCTTCCTGAAATTGTAGAAGCTGGAACTTCTTTTGAAGTTGGAGGATTCTATACAATTAGAGATATGTCAAGAGAGGAGTATCTAAATAGTTTAGAACTTCAGGAATTAGTTGAAAAATATTTTAAATAAAGCCTAACTCTAAGAAAAATTTGGGTGAAGTCCGAGCTGGGCCATTTTCCGTATATCCTTTGTTATGTCTCCAGAATACTCAGGGGCTTGGATTTTAGTGCAATGTTCGGCGAGGGCGAAAAATCCAAAGTTTTTGAGTCAGCCGTTTATCTAGAACGAAGTTCAATAAAATAAAAGAATAAAGGGTAAGAATTGTTTATAGACTATCTAATGATTTTACTTGTGTTTTATTACAATTAGATTGAAGGTATTTCCTTGAGCAGGAATTGGTCTTTTTGATTTATCATATGCTCTTTGACATTCTGCAACTAGTTGATTACGAGTTACAGGTTTTTTTAAAATTAAACCGTCAGGTCCTCCAAATCGGGTATTATAGTCAAAAGAAATACCTTCTCCAGGATAAAATTCTTCTGAAAGTGAATCAACAGAGATTGGTTCTCTTTCTTTTGTAATTTGATCTATTCTGTAAAATCCATTTCCATCATAATTTATTTGTGTCATAGCATCTATAAAATACAAATACTATTTAAATCTTTCGGCTATTAGCCTTTTAGAAGTAGTAACAATTCTTGCCCAATTACAAAATAGGCTGACTCAAAAATTGAAACTAACATATGCTATTAAGAGAAGTTTGCGAAGCAAATTTGGAAAAATGCCGGAGGAGGAAAATTCTGTTTAAGCCCTGTTATACGGGGGTGAGGAGCGAAGTGGGAATGCAGTGGGACAAAATCCGTTAGGATTTTGAGTTCAGAATTCGGGCGTTATTGATATTAACTTAATAGTAGTAAATAAATCGAAAGATTTAAATAGGGAGATTACTTATTTTTAATCTATGAAAAGAACTGTTGTGAGCGGAATTGTAAAGCAAGTGGAAAGTATTGATAAACATCTTA
>JALUVT010000089.1 GCA_027020325.1 bacterium | reverse complement strand
AATGAAGAAGAGAGTCGTGAAAGGCCTTTTTTTGATAAATTAACCTCTATACATCCGAATAAAAAAATTAAGTTGGAAACCAAACAGGAGGTCTTGTCAACTCGTATAATAGATGTTCTTTCTCCAATAGGTTTTGGACAGCGAGGACTTATTGTTTCACAACCTAAGGCTGGAAAAACAACATTATTAAAAGAAATGGCAGAAGGCATTGCTACAAATTACCCGGACGTTCATTTAATGGCTGTTTTAATTGGTGAACGTCCAGAAGAAGTTACTGAGCTTAAAAGATTTGTAAAAGGAGAAGTAGCTGCTTCTCACTTTGATGAACCTCCAAAACATCAAATAAAAGTAGCAACTTTAGCTTTGGAGCGAGCTAAACGTTTAGTTGAAATGGGAAGAGACGTAGTTATTTTAATGGATTCTTTAACACGATTAGCTAGGGCTTACAACGTTGTTGCTGGAAACACTGGAAGAGCTTTATCGGGTGGACTTGACCCAGCAGCGCTTTATCCCGTGAAAAAATATTTGGGAGCGGCCAGAAACTGTGAGGAAGGAGGTAGTTTAACAATTATTGCCACAGCTTTGGTCGGAACTGAATCTAGGATGGATGATTTGATTTATGAGGAGTTTAAGGGTACTGGCAATATGGAGATTCATCTTGAAAGGAAGTTGGCAGAAAAGAGAATTTTTCCTGCTATTGACATTGAAAAGACAGGTACACGGCGCGAGGAGCTTTTACAGGATGAATGGACTTTGGAGCGTGTGACAACTTTAAGAAGAATGTTATCGCTTCTTAATCCTGAGGAAAGATTAACTGCGTTGATTGAGAAGTTAAAGAAAACAAAGAGCAATAAGGAGTTTTTGGAGCAGTTGGGAAAAGACTAAGTAAAATTTTCAATTTTCAATGATCAATTTTCAATGAATTTTCAAGCTCCAATCCTGAACCAGAGCGAAGCACGATTGAGGATTATCCGGTACCGTACTCCGTTCTGGTACTGGACAATTTTCAAAATTTATTGGAGGATTTTTTGGTAGTTTTTATAATGGAAGAAAAGATAAGTAAAATTTCATGGCTTTCTTGCCAAAGAAGTCTAATATCTTCTTTTAAGGAAGGGTTAGCTTGAGCTAAAAGTCTAAGCCAGTGTTTTGTTTCTTTAGTCTCTTTTTTACACAAACCCATTTTATGAATAAAATCTTTTTTACTCTCAGCTTCTGTTGCTTCACAATAATTAGCTCCAATAGATCCTGCTGAACCTACGAGCTGTTCAACAATTCTTTTGTTTATGGGAGTTATCTTAACTTTCTTAGTAAGTTCTATTACTTTCTCAGCAAGTTTAGCAGTCCTTTCTTCAAGGTCGTACTTCTTATTTGTTTGAGAATTGGGCAATTGATTATTCATTGAAAATTGAAAATTGATCATTGATAATTTTAGCAAGTTTTTTTATGGCTTTCTTTCTGTGATTTATCTCATTGTGCTCTTTTTCCGTTAATTCATCGTAGTATTTGTTGAACTTTTTGACTATAAAAAGCGAGCGGAAAGGGTAGCCTTTAAGGCGTTTGCTGGATGGTTTTTCAGCTATGTATCCTTCTATACTTTCGCTTTGGAAGATCGCAAAGCGCTTTTTGGGCTCGTAAAAACAGACGCAAGTTTCAAGATAGGCAAGCCTTTGTTTACCCTTAAGGCCTTGCATTCGCTTTAGTGTGTATTCAATAAGCTCTTCATCTTCTGCTGGATAGCCAAGCCATCTGCGAGATTTAACTCCAGGTTCATTGTTCAAGGCAGGAATAATTAATCCTCCATCATCAGCTAAAGTTGATAGGGAAGTTAGACGGCTGTAAAACTTTGCCTTTATAAAGGCGTTTTCCTCAAAATCTTTGCCATACTCTTCTGCTTCCTTTTCAATTTTAAGATCTTTAAGGGAGACAAATTTGACGTTTATTACGATTTCCTTTAAGGCTTCTTTTATTTCCTTTTCTTTGGCTGGGTTGTGGGTGGCAATGAGTATTTTGCGCATAATCTTCAATTTTATACTATAATTTGAAAATATGAGGCTTTTAGTTACAGGCGGAGCAGGGTTTATTGGGTCAAACTTTATTCTTTATTGGCTAAAAAAACACCCCGAGG
>JALUVT010000088.1 GCA_027020325.1 bacterium | reverse complement strand
GAAGGAATTTTATTTTTCAGTTTTTGCATTCTTATTTTTTTGTTATTATAAAAATAGTTTAACAAAATAGCTTTAAATAGAAAAATTTATGTTGAGGCCTGCCCCTATAGGAAGCCAAGGAAAAGAAATTTTTAATAATCCCGAAACCCCACTGCCTCCTGCTTCCATGCATGATCCGGAAGAAGTCAGCAACTTTGTTTTATCTTATTTAAGAGAACGAGGAGAATCCTCGAGACCAATAGGATTACAAATTGTGGCCATTAAGGCCTATCACAATGTAGAGCTTGTTCAACGCTTTTTAACTGATTTAGAAAGGGCGCGGGAGGAGAGTAGTTGGCCCGGTGAACTAAAAGTTTTTATTCTTGATGATTCTCCTGATGATAATTTGGCCCAGCAAATTGAAAGAGTAGCGAAAGAACATGGAGTAGATTATGAGCGAGTAAGGAGTTCTACAGGAATCGCCGCTCGAGTTTTTAGGCGGATGAGAGATAAAATTATTGCCGAAGAAAGCAGTCCCTCCAAGAGGAGGTACCGTCTTTGGTTATTGCGAGCTCTGTTTAAAGATGGACTCCAAGTACCATTGGTAGATCCGGAAAATTTTATACTTGACGACCCTAAAAAATCTCTGGGTGGAATAGCAGGTAGTCAAAATGTAGGCTATTTAAGGGCTGTCTACGAGGCAGGTAGGGCTGGTGTGCCCTTAAAAGAAGTAACCGTAACAGTTAATGAGGACGATCAACGTTACCAAATGTTGGTGGAAGAAGAAGAGAATATAAGAGCTATAAAGCATGATTACTTTGCTGAACGGGCAGCTTGGTTTCTAGATGGGGAAACAGAAGCTGTTGTGGGGCGTTATACTGGTCATACAGGTAATCCAATTTCTTTAGTCAGGGATACTTTAGAAATAGTACAAGAAATTCTGGAAGCCTGGAAAGATGGGAGATCTGAGGAATCTTTTATTTTTTTTAACCCCAAGGATGATACTTTCGAGCAAACTGATGCTCAAAATGCCTTTCTTCGTTTAAGGGATATTCTAGTCGCCGCGGTTCAACGGAGGCCGATTGTGGGGCTGTGGACAACTAAAAAATATTTAGAAAAAGCAACTAATTGGCAGGAAACAACTAAACTTGATTTAGGCAATGTGACTTTAAGAGGGTCAGCTGTAATGAGAGTTCCGGCTCCATTAGGCGGTATTTTTGATTACAATTTAACTAGCCAATTAAGAGCTCTAGCGCTGCAAAAAACAGATCCCAATCGCGCTGTGCGAAGAGAAGCTCCGATTATGCATCAACGAGCTCCGCGCAAACACGGCGGTGATGCTTTTGGAACTTCAATGAAAGAAGCTTTTACTAACCCCTTTTCGTTAACGCAGTTAAAAATTTTACAAGTTATAAGAGAAAATCCCTCCTTACAAGAGGAAATAACTGCTATTTTAGGTTTGCCCAACAAAGAATCTTTTCAAAATTTAGTTTTGCGTACTTTTACAGCCAACGGGGAAAAATTAGAAGAAATTCAGACTCTGCGTGATAATTTATGGAACCAAGTACAAGAGTTAAAAACTAATAGTTCATTAAATGATGAAGAGAGGGAAGCATTAAGTTCCTTGGAAGATTTTTTACGCAATTTTACTGCAGAAACAATTAAAGAAATTAAAGATAATTTAGATAATCCTTTTCGCTCTGGCGAAGGGGGAAAGCCAGAAGACGCAGAAGATATAGAAGAAGAGAAAATGAGAATAGAAAGGGAAAAAAGAAGAATACTTAAGGGGATTCGCCGTTATATTCGTGCCTATCAGCTGTGGCCTGAAGTCATAGAAATGGCTTATCAAATGGGAAGGGAAGATCAATTAAGCGGTAGTGCCTTAGAGCAAGGAGAAGCTATACCAGAAAGGGCGAAAAATCAAGAAAAAAGAGAGGTGGGGCAAATTCCTGTTGGAGTTTTACCCGGGGTTTTGGCTCATTCGGGGCGGCCTTATGAAGTAGCTTTAGAATTAGTTAAAGAAGGCCTAGGTGTAGAAATAGATACTGCCATAGAAGGGGAGATGAGAGTTGATTTTAGGGACCTTCCTCCAACGGAAGGGGTAAAAATAAGGGGTGATGGTCGTTATTATTTCCATCCTGGAGAATTGATCCGAGG
>JALUVT010000087.1 GCA_027020325.1 bacterium | reverse complement strand
GCGAAATCAATCGCGCTCTTCTTTATTATCAACAAATTTTAGAGCATGCCTTTGCTTGGCAGCGCTCAGGTAAAATTAGAGACGCTTATCGTAAAGCCGGAGATTGGAAGAAAATACCTTTTAAGAAACGGGCTCCTGCTGATTGGTATAACCAAGTTATTTTGGAGTTTGAAGATGAGATGAAAAAAGCGGTAGCAAAATTGGAATTTGAAAAAGCAATAAAGTGGCGGGATGCGATTATAAAGTTGAAAAAAGGACATGATATCTATGATGTTTTCCATGTGGTTGATGAATTGCATGCGGTACGAAAAATACCTAGTTTAAAACCATTTCGCGACCACCGCCCCGAAGAAATTTCTGAATTTGCGCGCGCGCATCTTATTAATGAAGAAGAAAAAGAAAAGCAAATTGATGATTAAAAACCTAATTTTTCTTTTCCATCTCTATCAACCTTCCACGCAGGATGAAAATGTTTTAAGGTTGGTCACTGCTCAAACCTATCGTCCTCTATTTGAACTTTTGTTGCAACATCCACAAGTAAAAGTGGTCCTAAATATCAACGCCAGTTTAACCGAACAATGGAAGAGGGTAGGGGAGGAAGAGGTTTTATTGTTGTTAAAAAAATTACTAAAGCGTCAACAAATTGAACTTACAACCTCTGCCAAATATCACCCTCTCTTATCTCGTCTTCCCTTGACAGAAATTAAGCATCAAATATACCTAAATAATGAATCACATTATCGTTTATTGGACCCTGATGTTAAATTAAAAGGATTTTTCCCTCCCGAATTAGCCTTTAATTCTCTGGTTGCTCAAGCTTTATCCGAGCTCGGTTTGCAGTGGGTAGTTTTAGAAGACATTGCCTTCCCTCAACCATCACAGTTAAATTTTAATTTTTTTTATCAAATTAGCGAGACTTCGCTAAAGGCTTTTTTTCGCCACAAGGGGTTGAGTTTGGCTTTAGCTTTTGGTCATTTTAGGAAAGCTGCAGAATTTTATCAGGCGTGTAAAGAAAGTGATGACGCTTATGCTTTAATTGCCCTTGACGGCGAGACTTTTGGACACCATCATCCCGAAGCTTTATTTTTGTTGGCCGATATTTTTGCTCTTGACTTACCTTGGAATACGCTTACGGGACTTTTAGAAGAAAATAAATATCCCGTTCAGGAAACTACAGTTTTGCCTTCAACTTGGGGAATGATGAAGAAAGAAGGGCAATGGCGTATTTTTCCCCGTTGGGATAATCCCCATAATCCTATTCATCAACGCCAATGGCAACTTTTCTATTTAGCTTTAAGTTTAATTCTCCGTTGTCAGGGTACGGAAGAAGGATATTTAGAGACACGGATAATCTTTGATCAAGCGGTGCAGTCGGATCAATTTTTCTGGGCCGCTGGTGATCCTTGTTGGCATCCGGGGATGGTGGCCAAAGGAGCGGATCTTTTATTAGAAGCAATTCGCCGCAATCCTGTTGTTTCTAAAGAAGAAGTGATTCGAGGCGAAATTTTACGCCAGGAAATTAGAGAAATTGGATTTAAGCTCTTCGGTAATAAAATTATCTTAGCTTGAAGCATTAAAAAATAAGCTATAATGATAACCAGAGAGTTTTTACTGATGAGGATGATTATTGTAACTGGAGTAAGATGAAGGTTTTATTTGCTGCTTCTGAATGTGCCCCGATTGTTAAAATTGGGGGCCTGGGAGATGTAATTGCTTCTCTCCCCCGGGCTTTATTGAAGCTAGGAATTGATGTGCGGGTCGCTCTTCCTTTTTATGCAGCGATTAAAGATGAAGCATTATCTCCGCTTCCCTTATTGGAATTTGATGTTAGATATAAGAATCAATTATTCCCTGTCCGTGTTTTTCTTGTTGAACATCCTTGGGAAAAACGCTTAAAAATTTTTTTATTAAAAAATAAGCCCTTTTTAGAGCGTGGAGGAATTACAGCTTTTGCTAATACGCGGGAAGAAGTTGAAACTTATGCCTTTTTTTCCAAAGCTGTGGTGGAAATGGTTTCTCATCTTATTCACTGGACGCTCAACAGCCCTCGCGGTGAAGGATGGTTCCCTCAAATTATTCATTGTCATGATTGGCATACCGGCCTTATTCCTTCTTTAATTAAAGCTCATTTCCGGATTGATCCGCATTGGAAAGACCAGATAACTTTATTTACTATCCATAATTTGGCCTACCAAGGCAGTTCTGATCCTGAATTAATTAAAAATCTTGATGAAACACTGTTGCAACAGCCTTTAATTAAGTGGGATTTGGCGGATCAGCGCTTAAATTTAATTTTGCAGGGGGTTTTAGGGTCGGATTGGGTAACAACAGTTAGCCCTTCTTATGCTGAGGAAATTTTAACTCCAGAATATGGGGCGGGTTTGGATGAAATATTAAGGGCGCGAGCGGGGAGAATTACCGGAATTTTGAATGGAATTGATTATCAAGTTTGGAACCCGGCTCAGGATAAATTTTTAGCTGCCCCCTACGACCCTCAAGAAGGATTAGAGTCCGTCCTGGGGGCGCGGAGAAAAAATAAAAATTTTTTACAAGATAAATTAAATTTACCTCCGGGAGAAAAATTTTTCCTTGCCGCCTTTATTGGTCGTTTAGACGGACAACAAAAAGGATTGGATTTAATTTTGAACTTAATTGAAAGTTGGGATATTGAGGAATTAGAGAGACGAAAAGTAGAATTAGTGATTCTGGGGACCGGGGATCCGCAGTGGGAACAGCGCTTAAAATTGGCCGTTGGTAAAAATAAATTTATTGCCTTAGAGCTAAAATTTGATGAAGCCTTGGCGCACCAAATTTTTGCCGGTGCCGATATAATTTTAATGCCTTCGCGTTTTGAGCCCTGTGGTTTACCGCAAATGATCGGGATGCGCTATGGTTCTTTACCGCTTGTTCATGCAGTCGGAGGATTAAAAGATTCCGTTGATTCGGACAAGGATGGTTTTGTCTTTGCTAATTATCGTTTTGAATCTTTTAAGTCTACTTGGGAAACAGCAGAGAATTTATTTAAGAATCATCCTTCAGAATGGCGGCAACGAATGAAACAGGCTTTGGTTAAAGACTTTTCTTGGCGTCGTTCTGCGCAACAATATTGTGATCTTTATGCTGAGGTTTTAAGAGCAAAATCTAGTTAAAAAGCCTTTTTCTTTTTTCCTTTTTTCGCGAAATTGTTTTCATCAGTCAGAGAAAAATTATCGATTAGTGATGAACCTGGCTCTGAGGCCCCCTCAGCTTCAATTGCCGCAGGAGAAAGATCAGCCTCTAAATGGTTTTTTTCCTCCTTTTCCTTGCCGATTGAGACGGGGGAGGGAAGATTAAAATTTTGTTCAATCTCAGCCAAGCCTCTATTAATAGACGGAACTTGTTCTTGGCTTCGTTGCCCAATTAACCAGAGTACTTGTTCCTTGGTGTAACGCCGATCTCCACGGGAATTAATTCGAATTGGAGGAAGAATTCCTTTTTTGCCCCAGCGTTTAATAGTAAGGGGGCGGACTTGGAAAATTTCCGCTACTTGTTTAACTGTTAATAAAGGGGGATAGTCTGCAAGCAGATCTTTAATTGGGGAAGAGAAGGAAGCGTTATTGCCCTCGCTAGATTTTTGTTGATTTTCTTGAGTAGGGGAGATGGAGTCAGCGTCGGTAGCAGTAGAAGGCTGGTTTTGATACTGTTTGCTCGAGTCCATTTAACTAATGAATATAATTAACTATATCAAATTGCAAAAAAACATTCAATAACTTTTTGAAAAATAAAATAAAAAGTAATAGAAAAGAATATTTTGTAGTTGTTCTATAGCCCTTTATTGCTCAATCAAAATAACAGGGGTAGAATTGTTTTATACAAATTAGTGTTTAATCAAAGATTATAAAATTTTAAGACCTATAACTTCCGCAAAACAAAATTTCCTTTCTTAAGATTTAAATTTGATATTTAAATTTTCTGTGGGTTATGGTCTAAGTTAGATGGACAGGTTCGATCATTGCCGATACAGGATAAAAAAATTCAGTAAATTTGTTTTACGGTGACTATAGAAAAAAAAGGCAAAAAAACATAAAAAGTTTGGGGTAATACTAACAAAAATGCAACTCAATTCGTTGACTGAGAAGGTTGCGCAATAATAAATAAAGGAACAAAATTTTTTTGTTTTTGTTAAAGCATTATTCTGTTCTTCTCTTCTAAGATAGAGGCTCTAAAGTATTGTTTTCGGATGACCGCGAGTTAAATATCAGCAAAATCTTAATGAACTAAGTATTATAATGCTGGCCGAGTTGAAGTTAAAGTAAAAAATGGGGGCAAGAAGTAGAGCCAGAAATTATTCAAGCTCTACTTCTGCACCCGCTTCTTCTAGAGCTGCTTTTAATTCTTCGGCTTCCTTTTGTCCTAAGCCTTCTTTAACTGTGGTGGGGATTTTGTCAACAAGTTCTTTTGCTTCTTTCAGTCCCAGGCCTAAAGCATCTTTTACCGCCTTAATGACCGCAATTTTCTTTCCCCCATCACCTTTCAGGATGACTTTGTAAGAATCTTTTGCTCCGCCGCTTTCGCTTTCTGGAGCAGCGCTTGTTGGTGCGGCCGCAACCGCTACCGGAGCTGCAGCACTAACCCCAAATTTTTCTTCCAAAGCTTTAACCAGTTCTGAAAGTTGTAAGACATTTAATTGGCTTATTTTGTCAATAATTTCTTGTAGTTCCGGAGTTAAATTACTTTCAGTTTCGTTTTTACTCATTATTTTCACCCCCTTTTTCTTCGGCAATAATTTTGAGAAGAGAGGCCAATTGATAGAGGGGAGCCTGCAAAATGTAAAGGCTGTTTCTTAGTGGTGCTTGGATGGCGCTAATAACTTGGGCTTTGATTATTTCTTCGCTCGGCAAATGGGCAATTTTGTTTATTTGTGCTGCACTTAAAAGTCGTTTTCCCCAAAAACCTCCTTTAATTTCCGGTTTTTCATATTCTTTAATAAACTGCGTTAGTTTTTTAAGAATTGCAATTGTTTGATGGCGGGAAAAGATTACTGCGGTGGGTCCGGCTAAAATTTCGGGGGCAATTGTTCCATAATTAGTTTGTTCTGCGGCTAGATTGAGAAGAGTATTTTTGGTTACAGTATAAAGAGCATCAAATTCTTGTAATTGTCGACGCAGTTCTTGCTGTTCAGCCGTACTAAGATGGGCAAAATTGGTAAAAATAATTGCCTCGGCATTGCTAAAATTTTCTTTTAGTTTTTGTAATAATTGTTTTTTCTCCTGTAATGTCAGCATAAGATTCTTAATAATTAAAAAGCAGGGGAAAACGCAGGTATGAGTTTAACCTACGCAGGATTTTTAAGTTATTTCCAACCCCTGCGATCTTTGGTCTAAAGCTTTTTTATTCTAAAGACTAGGGCCTTGATTGTCAATTAATTAAATTAATCCTCAATTTCTACTCCCATACTACGGGCGGTTCCAGCAATGATTTTCATTGCCGCCTCAATGTTATTTGTATTAAGGTCTTCTAATTTTTTTTCTGCGATTTCACGAAGTTGTTGCGAAGTGATTTTTCCCGCTTTGATGCGCGGGGTTGTTCCCGACCCTTTTTCAATTCCCGCGGCTTGCTTAATTAAGGCCGAGGCCGGCGGATTTTTAATCACAAAGCTGAATGAATTATCGCTATAGACAGTAATTACCGCGGGAACTATTCCCTGTTGCCCTTTAGTCTTTTCATTATAGGCGCGGCAGAAATCCATAATTGGTACGCCATATTGCCCCAATGCCGGTCCAACCGGGGGAGCTGGTGTCGCTTGTCCCGCGGGAAGATTAAGTTTGATTGTTGCTTTTATTTTTTTGGCCATTATTTTTCGGTTACTATTCCATTTTAGCGGCTTGGTTAAATTCTATTTCCACTGGCGTTTCGCGTCCAAAAATTGAAATTAAAACAACCATTGTCCCTTGTTCATCGTTTATTTTCTCAACCTTACCAATAAAGTCAGTAAAAGGGCCGTCGCTAATTTTTATCGCTTCACCCACCGTAAAGCGCGTCTTAAAGGTTGGTGTTTTTTGTTCCATTACTTCTTTGATATTTTGAATTTCGGCAACAGTAAGAGGGGTGGGTTGAATTCCGCGTCCGACAAAGCCGGTTACGCCCGGTGTTTTGCGAATGATTGACCATAAAGTGTCATCTAGGCTCATTAGAATTAAAATATAGCCGGGAAAAATACGCTCATCGACTTTTTTCTTTTCCCCACCTTGAAATTCGATTTTCGGTTGAGTAGGAACTAAAATTTCCTCTACTTGATCTTCTAGGCCGAAGCTTTTTAAGCGTTTTAAGATATTATTTTTAACTTTATTTTCGTAGCCACTGTAGGTATGGACAACATACCATTGTTTACGTTTTCGGGCCCGGATTTTTTTCCCGCCTTTTATTTTTTGCGTTTTATTAGTAGTAGACATTGTTATCTAATACCTAATTCTATCAACTTTGTTAAGAGTGAATCTAGAATTCCAATATAAAAGCCCAAGATGATCATCGTCGCAATAACAATTATTGTTAATCGTTGTACATCGGGTCGAGTGGGCCATTTAACATGGAGTAATTCACCCCGAACTTGTTGAAAAAAAAGACCTATTTTGTTCATCTTGTGCTATTTTATCATGTTCGGCAAAATAAAAAAGGTAGAGTTTATTTTGAAGGTAAAATATAAATCGGATTTGTTTTTTGGCTAAGTTAATGTTATGATGGCTGTAAAATGACATCAGCAAAAGATACTTTTTTGAAGACTGGAGAAGCTCCCTCTGCAGAGGGAAGGGGGGGGTTGACTAATGCCCAAGAAAAGCTCGGTCATTTAGTCCAGGTCCAAGAAAGGGGAACTACACCCTCTGCTCCCCCTCCTCTAGAACCAATTAGGCCAACAGAAATTCCTTCGCAACAAGAACAAAGAGATAGAGGCCCTTTGCAAGAAAGACCATCAGCTGCTGCTCAGGGAGCAGTATCAACCAAACCCACCGCGGCGCAAGCCTCTGTTGCCGATGATATTTTTTTTAGTGATGATGATCCTCTTGTTGCAGACGATAATTCCCGGCTTCGTGTTTCTGATTTGCCTAAAGTAAAAAAAGCGAGTTTAGTTGATGCAATTCTTTGGCTTTATGCTTGGTGGCAACGCCACCGTAAAAAACAGCAGGTCATCAAGAGTTAGATCTTATTGGATCGTGCCCTATCAAACGGTTCTGCCTTTTATTTTTCTGATTTTATTGTTTGTGGTAATGGTGGGGGTGGGTATTTATTTGTGGGTTTGGCTGCGCTTTCGTCACCGTGAGCACATCTCCCTAGGTTTAAATTTTTTTGAGGTTCAATTACCCAAAGAAAATGAAATTGAAATCGCAGTGGCGGAGCAATTCTATGCTAACCTGCATGCAATTCCCAGTCTTTCTGGGGTGGGAATTGCGCTCGAGATCGTTGGTGATTATGAAAAAATTAGATTTATTTTGGCGGTTCCAGAGCAATATGCCGCTTATGTAGTAGAACAGCTGCATTCTGTTTATCCTGAGAGCGAGATTTCAAAAATTGACGAATATAACATTTTTCAAAAAGATAAAAAAATTGCATTTGGAGAATTGGAGGTTGCGGGGCCGGTTTACTATCCTCTACGGACTTATGAAGAACTTAATGCTGATCCCTTGAATCAGATTACCAGTACTTTAAGCAAATTACAGAAGGGTGAGGCCGCGGTAATTCAAATTTTAATTTCCCCGGCGGGGAATAAGTGGCGTCGTAAGGGAGAATCATTTATCCGTAAAGCTAATACTCCGCCCAAAGAAGGAGAGCAAAAACCTCCCGTTGATTCTAAAGTTTTGGAAGGAGTTTCCAAAAAGTGTTCCAAGGTCGGATTTCATACTACGATTCGCTTTGTTTGTGAAGCAAACGACCTTTTTACTGCCCAGCGTTATTTAAATGAATTGATGAATAGTTTTAGTCAGTTTAATATTCCGCACTTGGCTCGTTTTAAACGGAAAAAAATTTGGTTAAAGAAAAATTTCCTCCTCTCTTTTCTTTATCGTTACCTGCCGCGTTTGGGGAAAATTTCGGTCCTTAATACTGAAGAACTGGCAACAATTATGCATTTTCCGAATAAAGAAGTGAAGACCCCGCGGATCAATTGGCTGCTTTCTAAATCTTCTGAGGCACCACAAGATGTACCTAATACTGGCCTTTATTTGGGGAAAAATATCTTTCGCGGGCATGAAACACGGATTTATATGGGACGCGATGATCGGCGGCGGCATATTTATGTTATTGGACAGACCGGTACAGGAAAAACGCAATTTTTGAAATTTATGGCCCAGCAGGATATTAAAAATGGTGATGGTCTTGCCTTTATTGATCCTCATGGAGATGCTGTTGAGGATCTATTGCAAATGGTTCCTAAAGAACGGGCCGAAGATGTGATTTATTTTAATCCCGGCGACCTCGAAAGACCGATGGGGCTCAATATTCTTGATGTGGAAACTGAAGAGGCGAAACATAAAGTTGTTAATTCATTTATTGCCTTGCTTTATAAGCTTTATGATCCTAATCGTACCGGAATAATGGGACCGATTTTAGAGCGGGCAATCCGGAATGTTATGTTAACCGCAATGTCGGAACGAGGGAATACTTTGGTGGAAGTGTTACGCCTTTTAATTGATCCTGATTTTGCCAAAAGCAAAATTCCCTTAATCAAAGATCCTCTAGTAAAACAATATTGGACTAAGGAGATGGCCCAAACTTCTGATTTTCATAAATCAGAAAAATTGGGCTATTTTATTTCTAAATTCGACCGTTTTGTAACCGAAAAATTAATGCGTAATATTGTTGGGCAGTCTTATAGTTCCTTTAATTTTCGCCAAATTATGGATCAACGGAAAATTCTTTTAGTTAATCTGGCCAAGGGATTGATTGGAGAAGAAAACAGTCAGTTTTTAGGCTTGATGATTGTGCCGCAAATCTTGATTGCGGCGATGAGTCGAACTGATATGCCGCAGGAGGAACGTAAAGATTTTTATCTTTATGTTGACGAATTCCAAAATTTTTCCACCGATGATTTCGCTGAAATTTTGGCTGAGGCGCGAAAATTTCGCCTCAATTTATGTGTGGCCAACCAATATATTAGTCAAATTGATGAAAAAATAAAGGACGCTGTTTTTGGTAATGTTGGAACCCTTATCTCTTTTCGGATCGGTGTTGATGACGCTACTTATTTGGAGAATCAATTTGAACCTGTTTTTAGTAAGAATGATTTGTTAAATCTTCCGGTGGGCCATGCTTGCGTCCGTTTATTACTTCATGGGCATCCGACCAAACCCTTTTCTCTGGTTACGGATTGGCCGGCAATGTGTGCGGTGCCGCGAAACCCCGAACTAGCTGAGTTAATCCGCGAGCTTTCGCGAATGAAATACGGTCGAGACATTCATGCTGTAGAAAAAGATATTAAGGTTAGAGCGGGATTAGAGTAATAAATTTATTATAGGAATTATTTTATCTTTGTAGATTGTAAACTTTGTAAAGAAAAAGATATATTTGTTTTGGGTTCTATTTCTTGCTTTTTGTTTTCAAATATCAATAAAATGGTTGAATATTGGTAGTTTAATTGGGTAAATAAATTTATCAAATGAAAATTTTTGAGTTATAAAGAGTTTGCGTTGCTTATTGTCCGATAGTATATATCGGCATTGTTAAAATTTGGCTGATCAGTTTACCAATCAAATTACTGGCTAGAAGAACGCTTAAAATTAGAATAAGGTGGCTAATTATAGACTGTAAAATTGAATGTTGCTGATTTTGGGCTAGAAAAATACTTAAAAAAATAATTAAGATAATTCCCCAAGCCAAGGAAATAAAGAAAGCTATT
>JALUVT010000086.1 GCA_027020325.1 bacterium | reverse complement strand
GGCTTTCTTAATCCCGAAAAAAATCTAGTCGAAAAACTAGTCCTTCAATTGCGTCAGATTCGTCCCCAAGTTATCATCCTTCTCTCCCAGCAAGACTACCATCACGACCACCAAATTTCTTTTCAACTCGGCCTTCACGCTTTAGAATTAGCTTTTCGCAACTGTCTAACCTATCTCGGCCCTCACTTGACCGAGGGCATCATTCTCGAAAGCGACGGTCTCAACCTTCTTCCCCAGCCCCATCTCACCGTCAATACCAGTACGACCCACGCCGAAAAAATGAAGGCCATTCGCCAAGCCTATCAAGAACGCCTCGGGGAAAACTTGATTCAATTTATTGATGCTTTAGCCCGACTCCGCGGCCGGCGCCGCGGTTGGAGCGCCGGGGAAGCTTTTCGTTTGGTCCTTCCCCTTTGGTACCAGCTCCATGCCCGCAATACGCAAATTCTGCAACAATTTGTTAATTTAGGAGAAAATTAAAGCAATTAATTAAACAATTAAACCTCGGATAAAGTAATGCTATAATAAAGAGGATGTTTCTTTTACGCTGGTCCTTCCTAGCCCAATACAGTGAACTTTTTACCTCTCGTCAAGCCTACCGCCGCGCTTGGCAAAAATCATTGGGCCAAAGTTTACGCTTTCTTTTTCTCTTTTTCCTCTGTTTTGCTTTTTTTGCCACCACTTGGATCTGGCTGCGCTACCTCCGTCCTCTGGAAAGGCAAATCCAACAATTACCCCCGCGCCTGCTGCAACTTTATCCCGAAAAACTCGAACTGCATTGGAAAAATGGTTCCCTGCAAAGCAATCTTTCTGAACCAGTTTTAATCAGCTGGGACGAAGTAAAAAAAGCCTTTCCCCAACTCAATTTACCTTCATTCCCTTTTCGCTATCTTCTGGTTATTGATACCCAAGCCCGCGTTGATGATTTCCCTTCCTACCAAACCCCTTTCCTTTTGACGAAAAGGTATTTCATTTATTGGCAGGAGGAAGAAAAATTTTCCGCCCTGCCCTGGGATTCTATTTTTAGCGACCAAGAATTCACCCTTACCCGCGGCGAGGTTAATTCATTTTTACAAATTCTCCCGCAAGTTACCCGCCCTGTTTTGATCATTGTTTTAGTTGCCATTTTTATTGGCTTTAGTCTGGGTTATTTCCTGACCAGCCTGCTCGTTGCTCTTTTCGGAGCCCTGCTTCTTTTTCTCGCCAGCCTCCTCATCCTGCCCCGTTTTACCTACGGCCAAATTTATAAACTGACCCTCCATCTTTTAGTGGTCTATCTCACGCTTATCGGCCTTCTCAATCTCGCCCAAAGCAACTGGGGCGAGGTAACATTTTCTGCTTTTTCTCTCCCGGGATTGATTATCTTCCTTCTCTACGGGATAATTATTCTTTACCTCCTTCGCGAAGAAGAAACTGCCCTCGACGAAGAAATACCCCTTCCCCCTCTTCCCTCTGATCATGATTCCCCAACAACTTCCACTCCTTCCTCACCCGCGGCAAAACCAGAAAAAAGCAACAACAAAATTTACCCGTCTCTTCCCAACAAGCAGCAAAAGCAAGGAGAAAGCAACTCACCAGCGTCCTCTGACGAAGTTTCGCAAAAAGAAAATTAACTTTTTTCTTTTTTCATCCGCGCCTCAAACTCACTCAAACTCATTAAACTACGCAGATCAGCCATTCGGTCGAGATAAAGAATTCCTTCCAGATGGTCATATTCATGCTGCAAAACCCGCGCCCACAAATCATAGGCCTCAACTATAAATTCTTCGCCTTTTTCATTCCAAGCCCGCATTCGCACCCAACGCGGCCGCGGCACTAACCCGCGTAAAAAATTAAAACTCAGACAACCTTCCCAATCTTCAACCAATTCCTCACTTTGGGCCTCAATTTCAGGATTAATAAAAACCTGGGGCTGCGAAGAAGCAACCGCGGGACTGGAAGGAGGGTAGGCCAAAAAAAGACGCCAACTTTGGTTTACCTGCGGCGCGGCCAACCCCAAACCTTCGGCCTTCTCTAAAGTCTCAACCATTGCTTTAATTAACTGTTGGAAAGACTTTTCTTTTAATTTTTCTAAGGGCACGGGGCGGGCTTTGCTTCTTAAAATAGGATGTCCCAACTGAACAATTGGTAAAACCGCCATCGCTTTATTTTAGCATATCGGAGGATGATTTAGAGGAAGGA
>JALUVT010000085.1 GCA_027020325.1 bacterium | reverse complement strand
AGATAAATTCCATTACTCGTAGGAAGTTTACTTCCCGGCAAGGGTTGAGCTTGACTTTTTAAGCTTTCGTAAGCGCTAAAAATATCCGCAGCCGTAGTCGCACTATTAAAGCGATGGTTGTAATTGCTCAAAAGCCAGTTATTCGCCGCCACTAGATTACTAATATTGCCACCACTAGCCGCTTCAGCAGGTGTATTATTCGAACCACTGGGAGGAGAGGCGGTCAGACTAATATCTCCTTTAACATACAGCCCCCCATCACTAATCTGAAACCAAGCGCCTTCAATGGTCATAATTGGGCTGTCAGAGGTATTCCCGGCCCGATCCGTAATCCGAAATTGAACCCGCATCACCGTAGCACTGGAACCGAAATCAATTTCCGGAGTAATTAAACGCACTTTACTCGTTTCCCCGTCCGTCGCCGGCTGTCCCGTACTGACCACTTCCAAACGATCAACCGGATCCCAAGTTTCCTCGCTCGTTTTACTCCAACCTTGATCCAGATGATCCGTATACCAACGATAACTAGCACTAGCAACTTCAACCCCTGAAGTGGGGTCCGCAACTTCAATCTCCGTCACATAGGAATGATCATTACTTCCTGGTAGATATTGAAAATTTTCCCAATCCGCGGGAGCTACGGTATCAATTTTTAAATCCGCGCTTTTTTCTCCTTCAACATTACCGGCATTATCTTCACTATAATAATGAAGCAGGTGCGACCCATTCTCAACAACTGTAAATTCGGTCAAAGCACTATAACCACTATAAAGACTAACCCCATCCCAGAAGGCCACCCCGGCTAATCCTTCATCACGCACTCCTAGTTTTAAATAAACGCCGCTAAAACCGCTGGGCATAGTAAAACTTTTTTGTAAAAGGCTCCAGTCCGCGGTCCCACTAACTTGGTCACTGCTGGCAATTAACTGATCATTACTCGGAGTACTCGCTCGGCCCCAAATTTCAAACCAAGCTCCCAAACCATTAATATCAATTGTTTTGACCCAAGCTGAAACAGCGTATGTTTCTCCGGCCACAGTAGGAACATAATTAGTACGGTTATGCCAATAATAAAACTGCCCCCCACTGTTAACCTCGCCAATTGCGGCCGAACGCCAGCCAAACTTATGATAAACAAAATCTTGCCAAAAAAAGGCGCCACTGTTGTGTTCCCAGTTATTAATAAAAATAAGCCACCCGTTTTCAAAAGAAGGATTGGCAATTTGGTTTTGTCCCGCAGTGTGATTCTTGGTCGTCGGTGAATTACTATCAAGCCAATAGGTCGTTGACTTTGGACCGGATTCTAAATCCGAAGCGCGTAAAGTTACATCAACCGAAGAAGTATACCAATTATTATTCCCCAAAACTCCGGAGAAGGAATGAACAGTTAAGGGAGCGGTTGTATCAGCGGCCCGAATCGGGGAGGGGAACAGGAAAAAAATTAAACTTATCCCAACACTAATAACCAAGGAAAAAAGCGCCCTGTTTCGCGCCCGCATCAGTCTTATTCTACTGCCTCCTGCCAAGCGACAATTGATTCACCAACTAAATCAACCAAAGTAAAATAGTATTTTGGCATCCCAATAACCATTTCCGCGGGATAATCCGCATTCGCTGACGCCAAATCCCGTTCCAAGGCCAACGATCCTCCGGGGAGTGAAGTTAAAGATCCGTAAATGTAGAGACGCTCACTACCAACACCGCTGCTAACTTGCCCTCCAATTAAGTAAAGACCATAAATCGCATTCACCGAAGGGGAGATAGTCAGATTTCCGGCGACAATAAAAACCAACGACGGAGCAAACTGATAACGATAACTAAGAACAGTATTGAGATCTGCATCATTGGAGGGCACAGCAGAAGTAAAATCACCGTTGATCAATAGATTTTGGTCAACAAAGATAACGGCCTTCACCGTAGTTGAAGGAAGACTTTGGGGACCATTAATAATTAAATCACCAGCCGAATACTTATAAACTCCATCACTAGTCAGGGAGGCGAGATTATTGGCCGGTAAAACTGTTGCTTCATCATAGCCATATTTGGCCTGCAAGGTAGTATAAGAAGGGGCGGCTACGGCACTATTGAGCTGGTAATTGTCAATCGCCCAACCGCGACGACTGCGTTGATCTGAGGGAGGATTAACAAAATTACCTCCAACCATTGCCAATCCTCCGACACCGCTACTATTGCTTAAGGTCGAATTTTCAACTAAATATTGACTGCTGGGGATGCTAATATCGAGATCATCTTCACTATAAAGATCTCCGTCCAAAATATTAAACCACGCCGAAACCGCTGTTGGCGTAGGGGTAGGACTTGTCCCCGTGGTTGGAGAGGGACTGGAAGTAGGAGTGGGGGTGGCACTGGGAGCTGGGGTAGGAGTAGAACTAGCTGTAGGAGTGGGACTAGCTAAAGGTGTTGCCGTAGGGGTAGGCGTTGCACTTGGAACCGGCGTTAAAGTCGGAGTGGGAGAGGGGGAAGTTAAACCCAAAGACTGAAATGTTCCTCCGCCGCCGGACCAAGTTAAAGTTTCCCCAAGACTATCTAAAGGTTCATCGGCTTCTAATGAACCATCTCCCGTTGTTAAAATGCGAAATGCAACCCATTCCGTCTTCGCAGGAAGAGTAAGGGCGCCTAATTGACTATTAACAACATCGATACTATCCCAAGAAAACGAGTCACGCGCTTCGGCAAAATAACCCTTGGTTTTATCGGGTGGATTTGTTGCTCCTTCAACATCATAGTCCTGCCAGGTAAAAGAACCACTCAACGGCGCTCCGGTCCCATAGGCCCATTGTAAATAATTAGGCCGGTAATAATCACTTTCCTGATCGAAGCCATTTTCATTCCCATCTGCAGCAAAGAAGAACGGTTTGAATTTCATCTCTTGGTTTAACGGAGAAAATTCAAAAATCATCGCCCGACTCACACAGCGTTCTAAAACATTATCTTCATTACTATCAATTGGTTTTATAAATTGCCCCCAAGGGCGGAATTTAACCCATCCTTCTTCCAAGGAGGGATCTTCATAAACAACAAAAATTCCCGCTCCCCACGGAGCCAGTGCAGGGTTGCGAAAATCGAACAGATCTTTTAGCGTAAAATTATAAGTTGGCCCATTACCATTTAAAGCACTCGAGGGAATTTTAGCCCAATAAGTCTTGCGACTCCTCTCATTATAACCACTCACAACATATTTGCTCGAATCAGCCTGAACTTCTACCCCATTAACCAATATTTTGGCTTCAGTATCTTTCTCCCAATTTGTGTCGTGAGAACGGCCACTCCACAAAACCCAAACTGCGTCTTCGCGAATTGTCGCCCCTTCGGGCAAGGTTACACTCAGTGTTGCGGATCGCTGCGCCGGATCTGAGCCTTGATAAATCGTATACCACAATCCCCGCCCCTCTTTATCAGCTGTATTAATCACCCGCGCCCGCAAACGATAATTTCCATCAGCAGGAATATTAAAACTATACCAGGCTCGCTGATAATCTTCATTTTCGAAAAAAAGGTATTTCCCCCCCGAAGCATCATTATCACCCCGCACCATACCTGAATCCAATAAATTGCCATCTTCGGCTTCAAAAATTAAACCACTGACTACATTTCCATCACTATCTTCAAAACGGAATTTATCTAATTTTGTGTCCCCATAAGCATCTTTTCCTTCGGCCCAAACCAAAACATGTTCACCTGCGGAAAGATAAAAATAGTCTGTTTTTTTCCATTCCCAAGAAGAAGATGTCGGGGCAAAATCCCATGCTTCCTGCACCTTCCATTGGCGATATAAACCCGCTCCATCAATACGATAAGCGACCCGTCCATCAATCCGATAAAGTTGATCCGAATAATCATAATCAGTACAAGCTGTTTCAGCTTGGAGCGGGGACAAATTTAAACCATTTTTTCCCCAAACTCCTATTCCCACTAAAACAGCGAGTAAAATTATTAAACGCCCCCAATTAAAATTAAAACCTTGTTCTTTTTTCATTTCTATTTAAATCAATCTAATTCCAAACGGGCCAAAGGATAGGAACGGGCAAACCAATCCTGAACTGAATCCCGCAACCAATAAATAGCTAGTGAATGGGACCATTTTTTTGCTGCCAATTGCTGCGCCATTGCTTTGGCTGTATTAGATTCTTCAGCGACAATCAAAATGCTATTATAGCGCGCGAGTCGTTGAATCTGATAATCATCTTTCGGGGACCAAACTATCGAACGCGGAATAAAACCCTGCTGCCATTTCTCCCGCGAACGCAAATCCAAGATAATAAAATTATCATTTTCAGTACGATTATAATGATCAAAAAAATTCTTAAATTCACTAAGCGTTAAACTTCTAACCTCAACCTTATTTTTCGCCAAACGCTTTTTTTCCGGCGCCCATGTCTTTACCCCTGGGAATAATTGCGCATAGCCGATTAACAAAAATAATAAACTCAAAACAAGAGCGGCAAAAATAAACCAACTGCGATTATTAAGGTTAAAATTAGTTTTTTTCACCACTTTATCTAGTTCTTCTTCTCTCGCTTTTTTTTCCATGATCAAAAATTTTATTTTGTCAAACCACTGCCCGATAAATTGAGCAGGGCAAAATCAAATATTGCCGGCAAGGCCGGTTTGGAGCGCGTCACTTGCACCACGCGCTGACTCTCACCCGCTTTACCGGTTGAGGTAATCACATAATATTGAAAGGGGAAAGTATCACTTAAGGCTCGCAAACCAATGGTGTTGGCTTCATTATTATAAAGGGCCCGAATCCGAATAATTTTTTCACTGGTGGCGGAACCGGGCAGAGTTAAAGCAGCGGTCTTTTCCAAAAAAGTTACTCCTCCAACCAATTCTCCTCCGCCTCCACCACTGCTTAGACTAAAGTTATTATCGCGCACAACCCCCCCGGTATCACTTGGATTATAAGCAAAACGGGCAACTTGATAATTGTCTTCCGCCTCTTTGCTGACCATGGTAATCAGAAGAGAAGCACGGTTTGTCCCACTACTCTGGTCTGTATCATCAGCATTAACCCAATAAATAACAACATCACCATTCATTCCACTGGCATCAACCTGAACAACTTTATCTTTTTCTAAATCCGGCGAAAGAACAATCTCCGATCCACTACCAATTTGATCAACTGTATATTCATATTCCGCCCCTCCCGCAGAAAGAGGCTGCGGGGTCAAAACTGGTGTTACACCTCCACTACTTTCTAATTGATAAAGGGCTTTTTCCACACCTGCTTCAGCTGCGGAAAAAGCACGGTTAGTCTCTTCTAATTCACTTGACTGGCGCAAGTTGGATAAACTACGAGCGGCGATAGAAAGACCCAGTGTTAATCCCACAACTGAGATGAGAACAATCCATACTGCTACCTGTCCTTTCTTCGCTACTGGAGGTCTGTGCAATCGCATTGTTTTAATAATAGTTTACCCTACTTAAGCTGTCAATAACCACGCGTGGAAATAATTTCTTCAAGTGTAACTTGTCCTTTGTACTCTTGTCGTTGCGGGACATCAAGTCCTTGCTGCAAAACCATTTTTATCTTGACTCGATCGGGATAAACTCCTCCGCCGTCAGTAACCGTAAATTCCAACAAATTAACATCAACTCCCCGCCGTCGATCCGTTGAAGTTATTGCCCCAGCCCCTACCGGGCTACATGAGCTTCCTCCACTCAAGGTTTTATTAATGTAATTATTGCGGTTGCTATCCGCATTCTGATATTGAAAAACTACTTTTTCACAATTACCATTCTGGGCGTATTCTAATGATTGAGGACTTACGGTTATTTCCAGCCCATCACAAACCGCTCCATTACAATTACCAACTCCATTTAAATTAGATCCACTTTTAATCACCCGACTCATTTCTTCCATTACTCGCAATCCCTCCTGCCGCAGCCGATTATTAATTTCAGATTTAGAATAGGCGTTATTAATACTTAAAAAAATACCTACTCCCACTGTACTTAAAATCGCCAAAACCGCTAAGGCAACAATGACCTCGATTAAAGTTACTCCGCTTTTGCAAATTGGGTCAATTTTCTTTTGTTTCCCCATCAAACAGGTTTCTTTTAAGCCCTAACGCCAGCGGGTTAAAACTGAGCTAAGCGTAACATGACGAAAAACATTACCCGGCTCCCGCCAATAGGTCTTGACCCATAAGGAAAGCGTATCAGAATTATTATCAGAATCACTATCGGAAAAATCAAAACGCACCACGCGATAAAATCCCGGAAAGTTATCAACGGTGTAGCCTTCTAGATTAGGCGGCTGCGGTTCTTCAACATCTCCTGTAGCGACAAATTCCGAACTAGCTAAACGGTAATAACCACTACTAAAATTGCTAAACAAATTTTCACTATCTTCATCGCGTTCAACCCGCGCCTGTTCAATCGCCGCTTTTGTTAGTTGTAAAGCCACTCCTCGTTTCTTTCCGCTGTCAGCGGAACGCAAGCTGGAAACTCCTAAGCCAACTAAAGCTCCAATAATCAATCCCAACAAGGCTCCGGCCAAGACAACTTCAATTAAAGTTAAACCAGCCGCCGCACGCTGAACTCGCTTTTGTTTTTTGTTTTTTTGCATCTTTTAAGGACAACTGGGGGCTTCTTCGCGGTCTCCCAGCGTAATTAAACCCGTCGGACTAAGAGTAATTGTATGCTTTCCAATCCCCGAATAGCAAACGGTAATTGTCCGCTCCGATCCACTTAATTTCCCGGTTGGGACCAAAAAACGCGGATTGTCAGCCGGCCAAGTAATTTGGAGAACCGCCGGCAGAGTTAATTGCTCAAGGGGAGATGAATTCAAACTTCCATCTTCATATTCTGCATAAATACCTGTGGCTTGATAATCACTAAAATAAAGAACTTGGTAGGCCACTGCGATCTGGTCCGCAGCTTGAATTCCGCTTAAAGCTTTATTACGGGCACTTTGTAAATGCACCATTAGTTCTTGTGCAGCATTTTTTAAGACTTCGCGTTTGGAATAATCACTGTATTGCGGAATAAAAAACGCTGCTGCAATTGACAGGAGAGCAATAACAATTAAAAATTCAATCAAAGTAAAACCGGAAGAAAAATTCTCACTAAAAAAGGTATTTTTTATTTTTATCTTTATTTTCATTTTTTAAAGTTAAAAAGAAACTCGTCCTTTAGTTGGTAAAATTGCACTTTCAGTCGGTGTAGGGCTGGGAGTTGCAGTGGGGGCTGGAGTACTAGTGGGAGTAGGGGAGGGGGTGGGAGTGAAAGTCGGTGTAGGTGTGAATGTAGGGGTCGGAGTTGGGGTAGAAGAAGGAGTAGCCGTAAGTGTTGGGGTTGGAGTTATAGTTGGACTGGGAATTGGCGTATAAGTTGGAGTTGGCGAAGGGGTAGAAGTTGAAGAAGGAACCGGGGTACTTGTTGCTGTTGGTAAAGGGGTTGCTGTTACTGCTGGGGTAAGTGTAGGTAATAAGATTAAAGTTACAGCAGTACAATATTTAGACTTACAAAAATAATCTCCTTCACAAAAAACAATCTCTTCTCCCGCTATTTCATTAGTTGCGCGCAACTCATAACAAGCTCCATCCTCAAAAGCTTGATAGGTATAATTATATTGTGGTAATGGATCTTGCGGCAATTCTTTTAAGTAAGGTTCCAAAAATAACGACAACCCTGCATAATCAGTTACAGGATAGGATTTGGGGCTTTGAGCCAGATAATAACGCTCTAGGGCCTGTTTAACCCGCGTCAAGTCACTCCGTCGTCGCTGATCTCGCGTCTGAGCTGCGGGTTGGCGCACCTGCCAGACAATAAAACCAAAAAAGATACTCGCCAAAGCAAGGGTTACCAAAAGTTCAATCAAAGTAATTCCCGGAGAGGAAAACTGGCCTAGCGATTCTTTTTTTTTCATCAGGGGCATTATTTACAGAATAATAAACTTGAATAAAAAAAGTCAATTAAACCTTGCCCGGAGGAAAAATATAATAAACAATGATCGCCGCAGCAATTAAAAAGGGCCCAAAGGCAATTGTTTGCCCTATTTTTTTCCGTCTTAACAATAAAAGAGAAAGAGCAATCAACCCTCCTCCCAGATAAGCAGTGTAAATTGTATAAAAAATTTGGGGCCAGCCCAACCAAAGTCCCAGGACTAGGCCCAACTCCACATCCCCCCAACCTAAACCTCGTCCGCGGGTTAAGAAATATAACAAAGCAAAAAAAATACCACCACTAAAGGCAGCCAGCAAAATTTTTCCGGCAAGAGACAAATTAAAGAAAGGGGCAAAAGGCCAAGAAAGAATTGCCACCAAGGCAAGGAAATAAATAAGATTACTGGGGATGAGATTATACTTCCAATCACAAAGAAAAATAATTAGGAGAGGAGTGAAAAAAAATAGCCCCCGCAAAAGATAAAACCAAAATTCTCTTCCTCCGGCCAGAAAATTATCTTGAGCAAAAAAAAATAACAGGGCCATTAATATCCCTTGACTCAATTCAACTAAAGGGTATTGCCAACTAATACGATGCCTGCAGTAACGACATTTTCCTTTTAATAAGCACCACGAAAAAAGAGGAATTAAATCTTTTACTCCCAATAAGTGCTGGCATTGAGGACAACGCGAACGATCCCAGGCCCAAGGCCGTCCGTGGTACCAGCGATATTCAAAGGCATTGGCAAATGACCCCCCTAATAGGCCTAAGAGAAAAAAAAGGGTTAAACCTGCAATCATAATTTGCTTTTTTTAGCTTTCACTGCTGAACATTTTTGCGCTAAAGTTTTCAAATTATAATCAATGGCTTCGCGATCGGCCTTTCTAATAGAAAAATCACGCGCCTTGCGCCAAAAATATTCTGCAGCCCGACAATTTTCTTTTTCTGCATACAAAACTCCCAATTGAAAAGCTGTTTCATAATCTTCAGTTAAGTTCCAGGCGCGGCGGAAAAGAAAAATTGCTTTTTTCGGGGCTACATCCTTAAAGAAAAAGCCCGCTCCTTTGTAAGCATCAACATAGTAGGTTTTTAGCGATTTTAACGCCGGCGGCGCTGTTTCCAATTCTTCAAGGTGCTGCAGATAAAGCTTACCTTCCATTTCCTGCAAAAAATTTTGATAAATTTCATCGAGCGGCGGTAGCTGCTCCCGCGGCAAAATTTGGTAAAACAACCCCCGTGGTAAATAAACCCATTCTGTTTTTTGCAAAACAGCACGAGTAAAAAGGGGATACCTTTCTATATTGCCGCGGAAAAAATCAAGCAAAGGGTTTTCAGCCTCGGGCGGGGGAAGGTACAATTGCGGATTACGCTTCTGCAAAATCTGGAATTGATATTCCAACTTTTGAATTCCCCCTGATAATAGCTGTAAATCAGAATATTTTCCTTCCACCTCATGCCAATAATTGGCGTTAAAAACAACATCATCACCGGTTAGGTAAACAATCGCTCGCGGCGGCAATTCACTTAATAAATCTTCGGCCAACCAAGCTCCAGCTTGCCAGTACCGCAAATTAAGACGAGGATAATTCTGTTGAATTAAAAAAAGAGGCAGAGCGAATAATAATAGCAGACCGGGGAAGGAAAATTTTTCTTCCCACCAAACAAAAGCAAAAAGCATTAAAGCGGGGACAAAAGTTAACGAAAGCATACTAAATTTTTCGACCATCCCGAGGTGAAAAAGAGAATCCGGCGGTAGTGAGGCCCAAAGAAGAAAAAAGAGTCCAGTAAACAAAAAAGCGCTTAAAAAAGCCGCCAAAGCCAATTTTTGCCGCCGCCAGCCAATAATTAGACCAAAAGGAAGAAAAAAAAGACTAAAAAAACTGAAATTATAGACCAGGAGGAGGGGATAGATTCTAAAATACTGCCGCTGCGTTTGCCAATTTGGTTTTATTCCCTGGGCAATTTGCAAAGTTCCATACTCTTCGCGGAAAAAAACACTTTTTATATCGGACCAGCTTTGCACCGGCCGCCATAAATA
>JALUVT010000084.1 GCA_027020325.1 bacterium | reverse complement strand
GAACTGGAAGCTAATTATGAACAATTAAAAGCAGCAACAGAAGATCCTAATAACTGGACAACAGCCCATAGCGCATTCGCCACCTCTTTCAATGATTTACTTACTCTTCTTGCTCAACAGAATTTAAAATTATCTGACCAAACTCGGCGAGATTTGTGGAGGGAGCTGAAAGAACAATTCCCTCTCCCCGAAATATAATCAATCTTGGCCCTTCCCTAGCCTTTTTCTTGAAGCCGTAATTTAAATTGTTCTACTGCGGGCACAGGAAGCGGATCAACTTCATATTCACGGGCCAAATAATAACTCACCCATAAACCCTCTTTAATCACCGCTAAAGTCTCCAACCAAGGATTTTTCAGTTCCTGCCGTCGCAGCAAAACCCGATAGCCTCGTTTTTCTAATAATTCTTGGGTCAAATAAAGACGGCGCTGTAGAGAATCTGAATAAAACGGAGAATCCCAAAGTAAAAAATAAAAATAATTCCGCGTCTCGGCGGGGAAGGACAGGCCTTCTAGGTAATGGTGATTAAACTCGGGCAAATAAGCATAAAAACTAAAACTTTTACTATTTTCATTAAAACAATTACTCCAAACATGAACCGCACCGCAAAGATGTTCCGCGGCAATTAAAAAAGGAATCCGTTTTTTTAGCCGCCCGGCCAACTTCTTTGCCCCTTCGGCAAGACGAAGTTGATCCAAATCCTGTAAAATTTTTCTCACTTCTCCTTCAGAACAACGGCTCAATAAACCCCATTGCTGCAAAAGCCGCCACAGAGCAAAAAGGCTATAACCCAGCCCCAAGCGCGGCTGACGCGAAGGATTATACTGCGGATCCAATTTAAGATAAGGATATTTATGCTCCACCGCCCAGGCCTCCAATTGCCCATTAGTACTAACCACAATTACCCGCGCCCCCGCACCCCGTGCCTCCTCCGCCGCGGCTAATACTTCTTCCGTATTCCCCGAATAACTATTAAGAACAACCAAACTGCGGTCAGAAACTATAAAAGGCAGTTTGTAATCGCGATTCAAAAGCCAGGGAATTTTTAACTGCCGCGCCCAATTATCGCGCAAAACTTCGGGTCCCAAGGCTGAGCCTCCCATGCCGCAAAAAATCACATTGGCCAAATCTTGACTAAAATTAGGATCCAACTCCAATTCTCCGGCCTCCTGCCAACCCTGCCAACATTGACGCGAAAACTGAGTAATTGAAAGCGCGGCTAAATCTTGCTCTTCTGCCATCTATTCCTTTAATCCGCAGCCTCAAAGAAAGCGCGATAGGCCAAAAAGGTTGCATAAAGATCGGCCTTGGAGGAAATTTCAAAAGGAGCATGCATATTTAACAGGGCTGGCCCCGCATCTACAATATCCATATTATATTGAGCTAAAAACATCGCCACTGTCCCCCCTCCCCCTTGGTCAATTTTACCCAATTTAGCCGGCTGCCAAGGAACTTGGGCTTGATTGAAAATACGGCGTATCCGGGCCATATATTCAGCATGAGCTTCGTTGGTCGAATATTTTCCTCCGTGCCCCGTATATTTTTCCAACGCGATTCCATAACCAAGAAAAGCGGAATTTTTTTCATCAAAAGCATCTTTATGCTGGGGATCAAAACCTGCGGTAACATCCGCGGAAATAGCCTCAGAACGACGCAGCGCCGCCCGCACCCGCAACTCCAAATTTTCTTTCTCTCCTCTTTCCTCACGGGCCAGCAAACGACTAAAAACATCGTACCAAAACAAAGAAGTAATTCCAGTATTGCTGCGGCTCCCTGTTTCTTCTTTCTCCGTCAAAATTACAATAGCGGTATATTGCGGCTCTTTCAGTTCCAACAACGCCTGTAACGCACTATAGGCACAAATACGGTCATCCTGACCATAAGCGGCAATAAGACTTTGATCCCAACCCAAATCACGCGCCTGTCCCGCGGGCACAGCTTCTAAATCAGCGGAGACAAAATCTTCCTCCTTAATTCCATAACGCTGGTGGAGTAGTTGTAATAGATTTAGCTTAATCTTTTCTTGCGCCTCCTTTTCTTTAGTCAAAGGAATTGAACCTAAAAGTAAGGTCAATTCTTCTCCGGTAATTACTTCTTTTAATTTTTTTTCCAGCTGTTTTTTGGCTAAATGAGGCAATAAATCCGGAACCATAAAAACTGGATCCCCCGGCTGATCCCCGACTGCTATTTCAACCTCTTCC
>JALUVT010000083.1 GCA_027020325.1 bacterium | reverse complement strand
AAAATAAAAAATTTTTACTGGACCCATAAAAAGCCGCCGCGGAAGACTATTTTTCCCCTTTTATGATAAATTTTCGGCCGGCAGTACCAATAAAGTATGGCAAAATTGTCAACTTAAAAATTAATTGACAAATTTGTCCCCGTCTTTTCCATCTTGAGATGGTAAAATAGAAAACTGATGTTAAAGGTTGAAAGCAATTCCGCCAGCGAAACTCGAGCCTGGGGGAAAAAATTGGCCCGCCAATTAAAAGGCGGAGAAATCATCGCCCTCATTGGTAACCTTGGAAGCGGAAAAACAACCTTTGTTCAGGGACTGGCGCAAGGCCTAGGAATTAAAGATCCCATCCGCAGCCCCACTTTTGTCGGTCATCAAATCTATCATGGAAAGAAGTTTACTCTCCATCACCTTGACTTTTACCGTTTTTCCCCTCAAGAAGCAGAGAAAAGCCTCTATTTGCCAGAAATTTGGCGTGAAAAAAATAATATCCTCGTCATTGAATGGGGAGGGAAAGTTGACGCTTACCTTCCTTCAGGAACTAAAATTGTCGAATTTATTTATCTTGAACCGCGCCGCCGGCAATTAATTTTTCGCCAAAAATGATCCAATTGCAAATTGACCCCACTCCTTATCCCGACTGCGAATTAATTTTACAAGAAAGAGGAAAAATAAAAGCACGGCGTCGCTTTACTGCTCCGCGCAATTTAGGCCCTCAGCTCCTGCGGGAATTAGAACAACTTTTAACAGAACAACAATTGGATCTCACCGATCTCACGGCTTTAACAGTTAAAGCAGGCCCTTCGCCCTCCTTTACCAGTCTTCGGGTTGCCGTAGCCATTGCCAATGCCTTAGCCCTAGCTCTCCAAATTCCAGTTAACAACTTGCCTCGCGGACAATATGTTCAGCCTAATTACGGGAAAAAACCTCACCTTACCGCAGGAAAAAAGCACCTTAATTCTTAAACAAAAAAATCCTCCTTATTCCTGGCAACAATCAACTAATTCCGTGACTAGACGCTCAAGGCGCGCTTGCAGATCTAAATTTTCTTCCTTTTCTTCTTTTTTTAATTCCTCCTTTTGCAGTAAACCTAAATTTAAACCCCAAAACAAAGAATAAAGTTGGTAGGAAGCCCGGAAAAAACGCGCTGCTTTTTCTTCTTCTTCCCGCGATTGATACTTTGTACCTACTTCCAATAAACGCATTGCCGCGGCAAGTAAATGCTTACTAATACACCAAACCTCACCCTCGGTTTTCTTTAATAATTGAGCCAAGAATTCTTTGCGCAGGCCGCGGACTTGTTGCAATAAACGCCAATAAGACTTTTTTCCCGTCTTCGCTCCCGAAAAGAAAAAATGTTCTTCCAATGAAATTAAATTCATCACCGCCAGGGAAAGATCCTCTTCCAGCGATAAATCCCATCCTTCCTCTTTCTTTAATTTTGCTATTTTCGTCATCAATTGACGCCAATCTTTTTCTTTTAACATTGATTTTGCGGCTGGCCTTGCACAAAATAATCCGCGGGAATTAATTTTAAAATTTCCTCACTCGTAATCTGCTGCTGGTCATAATAAATTTTACTTTCCTTTTGGAAATTAACTTCAACCTCTAAAATACCCTTTTCTTGCTCAAGCTGGTAACGCAAGGCGGCTTCACAACTGGCGCAAGACAAGGTATTCAAATCTTTTTTACGAACCTGCAACACCAACCAGCACCTTCGCTTATCTTCAAGATTAACCTTTTGATTGAATAAACGCTGGCGGAAAACCCACCCTCCCACATAGGGCAAAAAAAGGTAAAAACTGACAAGAAAAATAAGAAGGTGAAGAAAAACGGTGCTGATCACAAAACGACTCCGCAACGCCTGATGCCAGGCACAAGAACGCCGTCGCCAGTATAAAATAAAAGCGAATAAGATAAAAACCCAACTTAACAAAAGAAAATAGACTTTGAAATGAATAAAAGAAAAAGCAAAAGAAACACTCCCCAGACCAAAGAAAATTAGAACCACTGGAGTTAAGCAACAAAAAGAAGCAATTAGACCGCTAATAATGCCGGTCAAAATTCCTTTCCCTTGTTCCCCCCACTCTTTAAAGATCATCTCAATTAAAAAATAAACCAGCTAATCAATAATGCGGTCAAGATGAGAAAAATTCCACTGACTAAGAGTTGACGACGCTGTTGTCTTTGTTGCCACTCTCCCAAACGAACCAAAA
>JALUVT010000082.1 GCA_027020325.1 bacterium | reverse complement strand
AAAAAGCGGATTAAAAAATAAATAACTAATTATTTTAATAAAATCGGTTGCGCCGGAGGGTGATAGACCAGTGATTTACGGATCAAATAGGCGGCTTCTTCCAACGAACAATCAAAGCTAAAAACAATTTCTGAAGCCAAAAGATTGATTGCTCCTTCGTATAAACGGCGTTTGGAAAGTGAAAGACGCCCTCCTTCCTGTTGGCGGTAAATTTTCTCGTAAAAAAGATACTTAATTACCTGCAAAACTTGCCGCGGCTGAGCCAAACTCATCCGTTCGGCAATTTTCGTTGTCCGGAGAAAAACCTCAAAATCAGTCAGGGGTTGGCTGAGAAAAGCTAACAGTTGCTCAATTTCTTCTTTCAGCAACGGCGGCCGCAGGCCAATAACCTGAACCGCGTCAAAGGGAATTTTAATGCATAAATCCTGCAAGAGGGGATCAATGACATAACAATTGCATTTTTTCTCTCGTTGAATTAAGGCCGTAATTTCAATGATTTTGCCGGCACCATAACGCGGATGAACAACTGCTTGACCAATCTTAAACATTGAAACTTGCCTATTTTAAGTATAACAAATTACGGCAAGAACCCTAGCCTTTTTTTCTTATTAAAGACGAAACTAGATCAGCCCAAGCGTTCTTTAATTCTTCGAGGGTATCTTCGCTTAAACTCTCATCCTCAAGGGGTTGATAAATAAACTCGCGGCCAAAAAGGGGATGGATAACCTTAAAAGCGCCTAAAGTTCCCTGCTCATCATAAAGAATTTCTAAAACCAGCTGCTTTTTTTCTCTTCTATTTCTTAATATTAGGCGGGCCCGCTTTAACTCTTTTTGCTCTACCTGTTGCTCCGGAGTGCCGCGATAAAAATTTTCGGTTCCGGCAACTCGAAAATTTAATTCTAAAATTAAAAGAGCCGCGTAACTTAAAGCTAAGAGGAGCGAGAGCTTATAAAAAGGTCCATTAAAAGAAGACCTCGGCCTGGCCATTGCCTCTAGCGGGGCTAATTCCTCAAGGCCCATCCTAAATTCTTGCAATTCTTTTTTATCCTCCTCTCTAACACTTGATTCGGCTAAAAATCGCAAGACCACGGCAAATAAATTGATTGAACCTTGTTTAAGCGCTTCTTTATTTTCCTCCAACCATCTTTCAAGAAGATGAGGCATTTCTGCGCTAATATCTTCTCTTCTAGGAGAGGTAGGAGATGGGACTCTCATTTTTTCATTTTAACAAACTAACAAAAATAATCAGCGCAATTGCAAAACAATGGCATTCGGTAATAACCGTCCCGGCCCAACACGGTAGGAACCACGGTAATAAAGGGCGGCCGATCCTCCGCCATCCAAATTAAGAGCTTCGCTAGCGCCCAGTTTTTTCATAATCAAGGCCATTTCCTCAACCGTGGCCGGCGTCGCCACCACCAGAAAAACATCCGCGGAATTAAACCCAATTGCTCCGCGCACCCCGCGCGATTTTTGGTAATTATCAAGCTGAAAATTGTTGACAATGACCTTTCCTCCACTTAAAAGCGAAGGAAAATTTTGTAATCCCGCGGTAACTAACGGCGGCTGATAGGTAGCATCAAACTGGTAAAAATTTTCTAATTGCCAATTATTTTCATTAACCAGCAAAAGGCCTAAATTTTGCCAGCCCAGCGCATTCTCATTTAACCAAAGTTTTTGCCGTGAATTATAGACCGCAAAATCATAAGAATTGGTTTTGCTAGCACAATGCTGATAATCAGGGGGACAAAAATAGGTGCCGTGAATTCCCGCGATGCCTTGGTTTTCCGTTACATATTGAGCCAAAGTTTGCGCCGGACAATTGTTGCGGCATTTTTCTTTATTCGCGGTCAAGGTTAACAATCTTACCCGCGCCCGGGGATATTTTACAGTATAGACCGTAAAAGATCCTTGAGCTAATTTGAGGTTAAAGACGGCAAAGCCTTCTTTAAAATCCGCGGGATCTTGTGCCCTTACGGGAGAGGGGAGGGGAGTAGGAGCCGCGGCGGCAGCGGCGGCGGCGCGTTGCGCGAGAAGATTTTGATAATCTTGATCCAATTTCTTTTTTTCTTCTTCAATTGCTTTTTGTAAAGAGGCAAACTCTTGGTTCAAAAACATCTCTCCCCATTGGGGAATAGCATTTTTGCTTTCCTCAACATTAAGACCTTCATTTTCATTCCGTTCCATCTTCGCCAAAGCAGCTTCGTAATTTTGATAA
>JALUVT010000081.1 GCA_027020325.1 bacterium | reverse complement strand
AGCCTTGTCAAGGCTTTGCTAAAGCTACTTTTGAAAAATAAAGATTTCTCCGCCGCTAAATTTTCTAAATTGCAAAACTGTATACTATGTCCGCCCCCCGCACAACAAGAACTTGACAAAATAAAAATTCTTTGTTAGAAAAATTTTTACCCTATAATTATGGCAAAAGCGATTTTAGTAATTTCCAATCCGATCATTGTCCTCCTTCAAATGAGGAAGGGGGAAGACGGGAGCTAAAATCCCTACCGATTTTTAAATTAAGAAAAATCCCCCTTCATCAAAGAAGGGGGATTTTTTTTGTGAAAGGAGGTGATAAAAATGTCTTATGATCCTGAAGGAGAAGGAGGAGAAGGAAAAGGAGAAGAAACTCAAGAGGGTTCATGTCCAACTCAAGGAACAGATTATCCTCGCATGGAGGAGGTGCCAGCATTCGGGGCATGAGCATTTTAAGGATTTATATTTAATTTTCTTTCTAGGAGAAGGCAATTTAAACGCCTTCTCCTAATTTTGGTAAAATTAGGTAAAAAATAATCCTTCTTTTATAAATCCTAGGGCAAACGGAGGGCTTCTACTAAAAAAGATAAAAGTGAGGCCACTTTAAGGCGTTCCTGTTCCATGCTGTCGCGGTGACGCAGGGTTACTGTACCATCCTCCAATGTCTGTTGATCCACAGTTACGGCAAAAGGGGTTCCCACTTCGTCCTGCCGGCGGTAACGCCGCCCAATACTTCCGTCCTCATCATAAACAGCATTAAACTGCTTTTTTAATTCTTCATAAATCTGCCGTGCCCGGTCCACCAAGGCCCGGTCTGTCCGCACCAGAGGAAAAACTGCCACTTGGAGCGGGGCTAAATAGGGGGGGAGGCTTAAATAAATCCTTGTCCGTCCTTCAACTTCTTCTTCGCGGTAATGTTCGAGCAATAAGGCATAAAATGCCCGTCCCACTCCTCCCGAAGCCTCAATAATATAGGGTAAAACTTTGCTTTTAGTTTGCGGATCATATAAACGAAGGTCAGTTTGACTAAATTGTCCGTGTTGTTTCAAATCATAGTCGCCGCGGTGATGCAGACCTTCAATTTCATCCCACCCCCAAGGGAAATGATATTCAATATCCCAGGCATCAGTGGCATAAAAAATGCGTTCTTCTTCACTATGCTGCCGCCAGCGCAAATTTTGCCGCGCCAACCCCAGTTTATTGATATACCATTGCCAACGAATTTCTTTCCATTCTTGGTAAGCCGCATCAGCTGCCGTGGGGCGGACAAAATATTCTACATCCCACTGTTCAAACTCGCGGGTCTTAAATAAAAATTTCCCTAAAGTAATTTCATTACGAAAAGCCTTGCCAATTTGGGCAATTCCAAAAGGCAAAGTCGGGTTGTGAGACTCGCAAACATTTTTATAATCCAAGTAAATATTTTGACAAGATTCTCCTTTCAGATAGGCCTTCTGTTTTTCACCTTCAATAACTCCCAAGTAAGTCTCCATGAGGATATTAAACTGCCGGACCTCGGGAATTAATTCCCCTCCACAAAGAGGGCAGGTCGTTTCTCCCACGGTCAAAATTTTCCACTCTCCACTCTGGTTATCTTTTTGTAAACGCCAACCGGGTAATTTATCGGGCCGAACGCGACTTTTACAATCACGGCAATCAACCAAAGGGTCGGTAAACCCGGCCACATGCCCGCTGGCCTCCCAAGCCCGGGGGTGCATTAGAATTGCCCCATCAAGGCCAAAAATGTTTTCCCTTTCCCAAACCATATTTTTCCACCACAAATCTTTCATCCGCCGCAATAGTTCTACTCCATAAGGCCCAAAGTCATAAAAACCGGATAAACCACCATAAATTTCTGAAGAAGGATAAACAAAACCCTTACGCTTACAAAAAGAAACAATTTTTTGCGCCCGCTCCCGCCCCGTTGAGGGAATCGAGTTTTTTTCTTTGGCCATATTAGGCTAAAATTAACAAAAAAAAATCACGGCGTCAACCAGGAAAGGAAAATAAATAAAAGTTTGTTAATCACCATACGGTAGCCAAATCCAAAAATGGAGAATCATCAACAAATAAATAACGCAACATTTCATAATACGATATCTTATCTCCTTGATAAGTGAGGCTAACGAGCATATCGCGGGCAAAATTGGCTTCCTCAGCTATTGCACTACCACTAGGAGTATTAATTATTACATCAACTACATTTAGGTTTGGCGTTAACTTCCT
>JALUVT010000080.1 GCA_027020325.1 bacterium | reverse complement strand
TTCTCTAACTTTATTTTTGCGCTTCATGATAGCATTTTTCTTAATATCTGCAACTCTTCCTTCCCCAAAAGTTTTAATCTTCGTAGGTGGATACCTTTTACGGAATAAGCGGAAAAGTAGCTTTAGCAAAGCCTTGACAAGGCTTGTTAATATAAATGGTATAAATATCTATACTATAGGTTAGAATAAAAATAAAAAACAAAATGATGAAATTTCAAGCCGTTTTAGCAACAAATTTGCAGTTAAAATTTATTGCCGCACAAAGAAATTTAAAATTATTTGATGATTGCTCTCTAAGGCTAGACAAAATTTGTTATAATAGGCATCAATAAATGTAAACGATGGCTTTGTTAAAACAGGCAACCCAGTTTTTATCATCTGTAAAAAAGATTTTTAATCCTATTAATAACGATTGCCTTTCCATTCTTTCCCTCTTTATTATTAGGCAAGGAAAAAGGGCCTAGAGGGAGGGAAAGAAAAAATATTCTAAATCAAGGATCCTCCCTCAGGGAGGATCCTTTTGTTTTAATTAATAAACTAAAATGAAACCAGCAACAGTTTTAAGACAAAATTTTTCTTTTAGTTCTGAACGAAGGAGGAGAGAAATCCCTGTGGCAGAAAGAATAGAAAGATTATCATTAGAAGAATTGCAAAAGCATTGGAGTAGTTTTCTGCGGCAACGTTTAGCTGATTTCACTATACAAGAAAGGGTAATAAAAGTTTTGCAAGATATTTGGGAACGGAGACTTCACTTAAGGAATCCTCAGAGCGGAGAAAAAAAGCCAGTAAATATATCTCTGGTACCAGTTATAATTAGTCCCGAGGTTGAGGAAAGAATAAGATTAGCCACCGCGGTGACTAATTTGGTACGAGCGGCAATCCTTTTGTTAATGAAAGAAAATAAAAATTTGTATCGTTTCCTAGCGGCTGGAGTTCATCCTTTGGCCTTAGAAATTATGGAAGCCAGTGATTTTTCACCTTCTAAAGCCCAATGGCGTTGGCGTGGTGATACGCAAACCAGTATTTTTGCTCCAGATTTCTTGAAATGGATAGAGAATAATGGTGGTGAGCCGCAAGGAGATGGGATTATCAGTTATGCAGTTCAGGCAATGAAAAAAGTTCTAAGTATTTGTTTTAATCTAGAGGAGGATGAATTAAGGATTGCTCCTTATCCCGAAGAGCAAATGATCCGAGTGATGATGGCCCGTTACCGAATATTAACCGGTTCTACCGCCCTCCCCGTAATTGGGTATCAAGCTTGGAAAGGCCGGGATTCTTTATCGGGTGTAGAAGCAGAATATTCCGCTTCTACTTATAGAAGTCGATTTGGCGGGGAAGGAGTGGCTTTTAGTCCCCATGAAATTGAAGATATTATTAAGGTTGATGGAGAAAGAGGGACTTATTATCGTCTAATCGTCAACACTCATCAAGGAGAACGAGTAGGAATTGATATAATTAGGCGGTTATTAGGAGAACCTTTTGAAAATTTAGAGGAATGGGAGAAGTTTAAGAATAGGGCGTCTCAAACTCTTTGCAGTGATGGAGAAGAGACAATCTGGGAACGCTATTTGAAGATGCAACAGGAGCAGATGATTAATCCTCTTTTTTCTTGGCCAACGGATAAAAAATTGGATGTAATTATGGGTAATCCGCAGGCTTTAGATTATTTTGGCGTTTGGAGAAAGGTTGAGGAAATATTGAATGACGAAGATTTGTGTTATCGGCTGTCTTTACCTCGTGCTGTTCTAGATTTAGGCTTAGCTGGAATTAAAAGTTTGGTTCGTGAAGCTATCCCCCGTGCTTATATTTTGCGACGGAAAGGAGAAGGATTATATCCGGAGGCGGAAGATAAAGATACTTTATGTCTAACTGAGGAAGAAATTGAGCAGATTAAACAAAATCCTTTTCGCTATGTTCTTAAAAGGTATTCTTTAGTCGGTCATTCAGGAACTAGTGTTCATTTAGGAGGAGAGGTGCAATTTTGGGAGATGGAGTTAGAGGATTATCTTGCTTTACCTGATGATTCTTTTTTTGAATTAACGGGAATGGGGAAGGAAGAATTTAGGCAAGATTGGGAAAGAAATAGTTCGGCTCTACGAACAGAAATTGCAAAAAGAGTCGAAAGGGGAATAATAACCAACCCTAGAGAGTTACAAAGAGTAGTGTGGTCTGTCTTGATTGATAATTCTTTGAAGCGTTATGATTGTCTTGTTCAAGAAAGAACTCCGACCTACAAAACAGATGCTATTTTATATGACCCTTCGGAAAGAGATTTTGTTGCCCTTCC
>JALUVT010000079.1 GCA_027020325.1 bacterium | reverse complement strand
CAAAGGAGGTTGAACGGGGAGCCTTATTTAAACCATGTTTTACAAACCGCTCATTTGATTGCGGATATAAAACTGGATCTCCATGCTGTTAGTGCCGCTCTTTTGCACGATTTAGTGGAAAGCAGGGAAGGCTGGCGTGAAGTTAAGAAAAAAGGCTTTCCTTCTGAGGTTATTTTTTTGTTGGAAAAAATTTTGCAGCTCAAAAGCATTCCCACGCGGCGGCACTATCAATTAGCGCCGGATAACATCCAGTTTATGATTCTTGCCGCGGCTGAAGATGTGCGGCCGGTTTTAATTCGTCTGGCGGAAAAAATTCATAACCTGCAAACCCTAGAAGGATTAGACGAGCAGAAACAACAAATTGCGTTGGATAAAGTAATTGAGATTTATGCCCCTCTGGCGAGTCGTTTGGGGGCTTATTACTTTAAGCGCCTTTTAGAAGATGAAGCTTTACGCTATCTTCATCCTCAGGCCTATGATGAAATTACGGCTGCGGTAAATGAAGTGGCCGGGAATAAGGATTTTTGGTTAGGTCAGTTTCATCATCAACTAGAAAAAGTTTTGCAGAAGGCAGGATTGAAATTTACTCTTAAGAGTCGCATTAAACATAAATATTCAATTTTCCAGAAATTTCAGCGCCGCGGGCGGCCGGAAGAAGAAACTTTGCGTGATTTTATTCACCGTTATTGGGATATTGTCGCCTTTCGGGTTATTACGGAAAAGGAAGATGATTGTTATCGCGCCTTAGCCGCAATTGAAGCGGTTTGGCCGCGAGGCCCGGATTTTAATGATTATATTGCCCATCCTAAGCCCAATGGCTATCGTTCTCTCCACACCACTATTCAAGGACCCGAGGGAATTCCGGTGGAGGTGCAAATTCGGACCTGGGAAATGCATCATTATAATGAATACGGCCCCGCAGCGCATATTCTTTATAAAGCGCGCCAGAACCAGCGTCAGGCGGACCCGCGTCGTTTGGAATGGCTGAGAGACTTGTTAAAGTGGCAGGAAGAGTTAGAAAAGAAAAAGGGAAAAGATTTTCGTCTTTCCTTTTTAAGTGATCGTATTTTTGTCTTAACTCCGCAAAGTGATGTCGTAGTTTTGCCTCGCGGGGCGACCCCGCTTGATTTTGCCTACAAATTGCATACAGAATTGGGAAATTCCTTTCGCGGCGCTTTAGTTAATGGTAAATTAGTCCCCCTTGATTATTGTTTGCAAACGGGTGAGGTTTGTGAAATTTTGCGGGACAAACAACGACAGGGACCTTCTTGGGACTGGTTACAAATTGTGCGAACCAAAATGGCACGAAGAAAGATTTTGCGTTCCCTGCGTCAATCTTCGGCTGAGGCTTAAAAAAGCCTTTTTCTTGCTTTTTGCAAAATTAAACTTTTAATTTAGCCTTATTGACAGCGTTTATCTCTGTTTTCTTTTTCCTTGACAATTTATGGTGAAAATTTTAGATTTAAGGTGATTTATGGTGATTTATGTTTTTAGGTGAATATCGACAAAAATTAACGGGCAAGGGCCGCATTCTGCTCCCATTAAAGTTGCGGCAGCAAATTCAGGGAGAAAATATTGTTTTGAGTAAAGGTTTTGAAAAATGTCTCTTTGGTTATGATGAACAGCGCTGGCAAGAAATGGCGCAAAAACAGCTCCGCCAATCTTCGTTAACTAATCGACAGGATCGCAATTTACGGCGTTATCTTTTTTCCGGCGCCGCTATTGCCAGTCTTGATCAACAGGGGCGTTTTGTGATTCCGGAGAACTTACTGCAGTACGCAGCTATTGAAAATGAGGCTTTATTGATCGGAGCAGGCGACCATTTTGAAATTTGGCTGCCGCAAAATTGGGCTCAACATCTGCAGGGTTTAGAAAATGAGATTGGAGATTGGAATTTGGAACTTTAAATCGTGTTCTCGTCTAACTCCGTAACTTGTTTACGGAGCGGGGAAGGAGACACTGTCCCTTACCGCAACTGGATTGCGGTAACTAAATTCCTTCCCTCCGCCCGCCCGGGTTGGAGTAAATCGGCCTGGGGGGGCGGGAATCTTGGGGGTAATGATCAGAAAACAAGGCGAGAAAAAAAGGGAACCTTTCCATGTCCCGGTTTTAACGCGGGAGGTAAAAGATTTATTAATTATCCGTCCGCGGGAGCGTTACCTTGATGCGACTTTAGGCGGAGGAGGGCATACTGCCCTTTTTTTGGCGGTCGGGGCAGAAGTTTTAGCTCTGGAGATGGATGAGGAAACTTTACGCCGCACGCGGCAGTGGTTGGCGCAACATTTCCCGCAG
>JALUVT010000078.1 GCA_027020325.1 bacterium | reverse complement strand
CCTCTTAATTCCATTGCCTGCGCCACCTGATTGACGGCCAGGGCATAGGCGGCCATCCTCCAACTTGTTTTCAATTTTGCCTTAAGCTGATTTGTTTCGGCAAAAGCCCGTTCCATAACATTTTTTAGTTCGCGAAATACTTTTTCTTTTTCCCAGTAAAAACCACTGCGATTTTGTACCCATTCGAAATAGGGAATAGTGTCATCTACATTGAAAGGGCTTTTATCTCGGCTGCGGTTACTTGGGGAGAAAAACGGATCCCTCCTTTATAAGGGCCGCGGGCATTGTTGTATTGTGAACGAAAGCCGCGAAAAATTTTTATCTTTCCATTATCCAATCGGACGGGGAAATTTACTTCAATAAAGCGGGAAGGATGCTGGAGGCGTTCGTGTAATTCGGGATTTAGGTTGATTAAGCGGGCAACTTGCTCCAGTTGTTGTTGCGCGTTCGCGAAGGGATTATTTTCGCCTTCCATCTTGGACCTTCTTAATTATTATACGCTCTTTGTCTATTCCCCCCGCAATCAAAGCATTGTATCTCTTGATTTTTTAATTAAGTTGAAAATATTTTTTTATTTGTTAGAGTAAGAGAGAAAGGTTTTTTAGAGATGATAAAGAAATTTAAGATTGCTTTAGTGCAAATGGAGATAAAACCGAGAAAAGTTGAAGAAAACCTCGCGCGGGCGCAAAGCTTTATCAAAAAGGCCCGTTCGGCGGGGGCGGAGATGATTATTTTTCCCGAAGATTTTCTTACCGGCCCCTTGGCCGGGGAAGAGAAATACCTCGATCGCGAACATAAATACCGGCACATTTTTTAATCTTGGGCCTTTAACTATCAAATAGATATTATCCCCGGCTCAATAATTGAAGAAGAAGGTGGAATTCGTTATAACACAACTTATTATTTGAGTCGGCGAGGTAAAATTAGAGCTCGTTATCGCAAGGTCAACTTATGGCTGTCCGAGAGGAAATACATTAGTCCCGGTAATGAGATTGCCGTTTTCAATACTCCTTGGGGGAAAATGGGACTAATTATTTGTTGGGATCTAATTTTTCCCGAGATTTTTAGAAAAATGGTTCAGCGGGGAGTGAGAATTGTTTGCTGTCCTAGTTATTGGCTGAAGGGTAAAGGTGGTTTAGTAGAGCCCATTAATCCCGCTGCGGAAGAGGAGTTAGTTGATGCTCTTTGTTCGGCTCGCGCTTTTGAGAACGAGATAGTTTTAGTTTATTGTAACGCCGCGGGGGAATTTTCTACCCCTGGTTTTATTGATGAATTGATTGGGCATTCCCAGGTTGTGGTTCCCCTGCAGGGAGTTGTGAAAAAATTGTCTCATAATAATGAGGAGATGATAGTAACGGAGATTGATCTACAAAATGTAGTTTTAGCGGAAAAAGTTTATCGACTACGGCAGGATTTGAAACAAAGACCGTGGTAGAGAGAGTGGTGTTGCGCCAAATATAGTATTTTCTTTTTAATTTCTGCACTCTTCCTTCCCCAAAAGTTTTAATCTTCGTAGGTGGATACCTTTTACGGAATAAGCGGAAGACACCGCACAGATAGGGGTTGACAAAGAGTTAATTTTAAGTTATAAGGATAAAACTTTATAAGATTTTTATCTAGTGGACAGCCTAGCATAGGCCAAGTTTTTTTATTTTGAGCTCATTATTAGTGCTACTGACTGTCCGAAAAATTTTTATCCAAAATTTATCTAAAAATCTTAGTTTATGCCGACAAAGATTAAACGCATCAATATTGGCTTGGTGGGCTCCCGTTCGCGGGCAACGCCGCCTAATCTTACTGCTCTCCCCAAGAATTCTTATCAAGAATTCCTTACGCAAGGCTTAAAAGAAGTTTTAGAAAGTGTTTCCCCCATTACTGATTACACCGGCGATAGTTATAGTTTGTCTTTTTCTCAGCCACGATTAGAAGAACCAACGATTACTCCGCGCGAAGCTTTATTAAAAGGGTGTTCCTATGAGATGAAAATTTTTGCCCGTGCTGAGTTAAGCAACCTTGAAACAGGAGAAATTCTGGAACAAGAAGTGTTTTTGGGGCGGTTACCGCAGATTACTGAACGAGGGACTTTTGTTCTTAATGGAATTGAGCATTGTGTGGTTAATCAGCTCATTCGGGCTCCCGGTGTTTATTTTGAAGCGGTTTGGAATTCAGGATTGGGGAAAAATCTTTATACCGCAGCGGTGCGTCCCGAACGCGGGGCTTGGCTAGAAATTGTTACCTATCGCGGTGAAGAACTTTACGGGCGAATTAATCAACGCGGCCGATTCCCGATTACCGCACTTCTAAAGGCATTTGGCATTTCGCAAGCCGAATTAAAACATCTTTTTGCTGATTTTAGTGGGGCGCAGACCTATATTAACCGCACTTTAAACCAAGATCCTTCTACTACTCGCGAGGAGGCTTTGTTGGAAATTTATACGCGCAGTAATCCCGGCGATCCGCGTATTCTAGAAAATGCGGAAGCTTTTTTTAATAATACTTTTTTAAATTCGCGTTATTTTTCCTTGGGTCCGATTGGCCGTTTTAAGTTAAACCGACGCTTGGGGTTGGATTTTCCGGAAACAGAAAAGTATTTTCTGCTGCAAAAAGAAGATTTATTAGCGACAGTCCGGGAATTGATTCGTCTAAATATCGAACAAGCCCCTGCAGATAATATTGATCATTTGGCTAATCGCCGTGTTCGGGCGGTCGGCGATTTGGTGCGGATTAATTTTGAGCGCGGAATGCGGATGCTGGAAAGGAATATTCAGGAGCGCCTTTCCTTGACTCCTGTTGATGCACGTTTAACTCCGTCGCTTTTGGTTAATCCCCGTCCTATTGCAGCTAGTTTGCGTGATTTTTTTGCTACTTCACCCCTTTCGCAGTACATGGAACAGACCAATCCTTTGGCGGAAATAGAACACTTGCGCCGAATTTCAGCTTTGGGGCCGGGGGGGTTAAACCGGGAACGAGCCGGCGTGGCGGTGCGAGATGTTCAACCTTCCCATTATGGTCGTCTTTGTATTATCAAAACTCCGGAGGGGCCCAATATTGGACTCAATTTAGCGATGGCCCTCTTTGCCCGTCGTAACCGTTATGGTTTTTTAGAGACACCTTATCTAAAAGTTGAACAGCGGCGTGATGGAGCTTATCTGACAAATGAAAAAGTCTATTTAACCGCGGATGAAGAAGAACAATACCGAATTGCCGAAAGTACGCTTAATATTGATGAAAAGGGGAAAATTTTGGATCAAACTGTGGCGGTGCGTTATCAGGGCGACTTTGTTTTTACTTCTAGTAAACAGATTGATTTAATAGATTTGCACCCTTCGCAGGTTTTGGGGGTTTCTGCAGGATTAATTCCTTTTATTTCTTCTGATGTTGGTAACCGCGCCTTAATGGGAGCAAACATGCAATGTCAGGCTGTGCCTTTAATAAATCCCACTCCTTGTCGGGTGGGGACCGGCTGGGAAAAAAATTTGATTCAAGATTCGGGTTGGAGTATTTGGGCTGAAGATGATGGAGTTATTGAATATGCTGATGCCGAGGTAATTCGGATTAAGTATAAAAAATTGGGGACCAAAGAATATCGGGTGCATAAATTTCAGCGGACAAATAATAAAACTTGTTATAACCAAACAGTACGCGTTTTACCAAAAGAAAAGGTCAAAAAAGGAGATCCTTTGGTTGATGGACCTTCTCATGCTAAAGGAGAACTGGCCTTGGGGCGCGATCTTTTAGTCGCCTTTATGCCTTGGGATGGATATACTTATGAAGATGCGATCGTGATTTCGGAAAGTGTAGTTAAAAAGGATCTTTTGACCTCAATTCATATTAAGACTTATGAAGCTCAGGTAATGGAAACTAAACTGGGGCCGGAAGAGGTTACCCCGGACATCCCTAATGTGCCGAGTGAAACTTTGCGTAATTTGGATGAAAGCGGAATTGTTATTGTGGGAGCGCAGGTTAAACCGGGGGACATTTTGGTCGGAAAGGTAGCGCCTAAAGGTGAATTGGAATTAACAGCAGAAGAAAGGCTTTTGCGCGCGATTTTTGGAGAAAAAGCGAAGGAAATTCGCAATACTTCTCTGACCATGCCCCATGGAGAAAAGGGGCGCGTTATTGCGGTGCAGATTTTGACCAAGGAAGATGTTGAAGAATTTCCGCCCGGAGTGCTTAAAATTATTCGGGTTTATGTGGCGCAGTTGCGGAAAATTAAAGTTGGTGATAAAATTGCGGGTCGTCACGGTTCAAAAGGAGTAGTGGCGCGCATTGTTCCTGATGAAGATATGCCTTACATGGAAGACGGAACAGTAATTGACATTCTTCTTAATCCAATTTCGATTTTGGGACGGATGAATATTGGACAATTACTCGAAGCTCATTTAGGCTGGGTGGCGGAAAAGAAAGATGAATACTATGCGGTCTCGGCTTTTGATCGTTTAGAAGTTGACTTAATTCGCAAAAAATTAAAAGAAGCGGGGATTGATCCCTCGGGTAAAGTTGTCCTTTATGATGGACGGACTGGAGAGGCCTTTGAAAATCCGATTACCGTTGGTTACGCCCAAATTATGAAGCTGCATCATCTGGTTGAGGATAAAATTCATGCCCGTTCCACGGGATCCTACTCCCTAATTACACAACAGCCCTTGGGGGGGAAGGCACAAATGGGAGGACAGCGGGTCGGAGAAATGGAGGTTTGGGCCTTGGAAGCGTATGGAGCGGCTCATACTTTGCAGGAAATGTTGACTATTAAATCAGATGATGTTTTGGGCCGAGCCAAGGCTTTTGAAGCGATTATTAAAGGAGAACCAATCCCCGAGGCCCGAATTCCCGAATCATTCAAACTTTTGGTTAAGGAGTTGAATTCGTTGTCCTTAGAGGTTGAACCATTAAAACTCACCGATGAGTCGCAATAATTTATTTTATAACCAAGAATTTGACGCCCTCAAAATTGCCCTGGCTTCGCCGGAGACAATTCTTTCTTGGTCTCACGGAGAAGTTACGAAAGCGGAGACAATTAATTATCGTACTTTTAAGGCCGAGAAAGATGGTTTGTTTTGCGAAAAAATTTTTGGTCCCGAACGCGATTTTGAATGTTATTGCGGCAAATACAAAGGGGTGCGTTATAAAGGTGTGGTTTGTGACAAATGTGGGGTGGAGGTAACGCGTTCTTTGGTCCGGCGGGAAAGGTTGGGGCATATTGCCTTGGCCAGTCCGGTGGTCCACACTTGGTTTTTGCGCCGCAGCCCCTATAAAATTCCTTTTATCTTAGATATGCGGCCTTCGGATGTTGAGGCCATCGTCTATTTTGCCCGTTATGTTGTTTTGCAAATTAATGAAGAAAAACGCGAAGCAATTCTGCAAAATCTTCCGCGGGAATATGAGCGCCGTTTAGGCCAGCTGCGTCAGAAAGTAGATGAAAGGCTTAAAGAAGCCATTGCTGTTAATAGAGAAAAGATTCAGGCTTTAGAAAAAGAATTAAGTAATGCTGCGGCAGAAGGAGAGGAGCGCGAGGGATTAGAAATTCGCATTGAGGCGCTGCGGCGAAAAATCCGCAAACAGAAATTATTTTATCAAAAGAAATTGGCTGATTATGAAGCACGATTACAAGAAAAAATGCGCTGGGTTGAGCTTAAGGTTAAAAAATTGCAGGTAAAATCAATTTTAACTGAAGATGATCTCTACGAACTGACGCGCTGGAAAGCAGACCAGTTTTTTGTTACGGGAATGGGGGCGGAGGCAATTCAGCAATTATTGCGAAATGTAGATTTGGTTAAGGAAATTGCTCGCGTGCGCGAGGAACTGCAAAGTGGACGCAAATCCCAGCGCCCGCGCCTGGTAAAAAGATTGCGTATTCTCCAAGGGTTACATGAGGCTAAGATAGATCCGGCGTGGATGGTTTTAACAGTTTTGCCGGTGATGCCGCCGGAATTGAGGCCCATTGTTCAACTGCCGGGGGGACGCTTTGCTACTTCGGATTTGAATGATCTTTACCGGCGGGTGATTAACCGCAATCAGCGTTTGAAAAATTTAATTCGCCTTGGGGCGCCGGCGATTATTTTACAAAACGAAAAACGGATGTTGCAGGAAGCAATTGATACTTTGATTGAAGGACCGCGGCGGCCAACACGCAGCCGGCGCCCCTTAAAGTCTTTGTCCGAAATTCTAAAAGGAAAGCAGGGACGCTTCCGCCGTAATCTTTTGGGAAAAAGAGTTGATTATTCAGGCCGTTCGGTAATTGTTGTCGGCCCAGAGTTAAAAGTTAATCAAGCGGGGTTGCCGAAAGAGATTGCTTTAGAGCTCTTCCGTCCCTTTGTTTTACGGGAATTGATTCATCGCGATTATGCGGCGAATCTTAAAACCGCCAAAGAATTATTGGAGGAGCGGGGAGGAGAAGTCTGGGATATTCTCGAAGAATTGACGCGGGATCATCCAATTTTATTAAATCGCCCTCCCACTTTACACCGTCAAAATATTCAAGCTTTTTATCCCATTTTAATTGATGGAGAAGCAATTCAGCTCCATCCGGCGATTTGTGCGGGATTTAATGCTGATTTTGACGGTGATGCGATGTCGGTTCACCTCCCCTTGGCCGCAGCGGCGGTGGAGGAAGCAAAAGAAAAAATGCTGGCGAGCAAAAATTTTCTTAAATTAGCTGATGCCCGGCCAATTATTGACATGAAGAATGAATTGGCGATGGGAGTTTATTATTTGACCGTGATTCAGCCGCAGCGAAAAGGTGAAGGAGCACGGTTCTTTTCTCTTGAGGATGTCCTGGCAGCCTATGAGAAAGGAGCAGTTGAACTGCAGGCGCAGATTAAATTATTTTGGGAGGGTCAATGGCTGGAAACATCGGTCGGGCGGGTGATTTTGAATAGTAAATTACCGCCGCAGATGCGTTTTTATAATCAAGAAGTAACCCGCAAAAAAATGAAGCGTCTTCTGCGGGACTGCTTTATGCTTTATGGAGAAGAAGAAACAAAATTTTTGATTGACAATCTTAAAGATTTAGGGCGAATTTATTCGACTTTGCCGGGGATTTCTTTTGCTGCACTAGATTTTAGGATTCCGCCGGAGCGTGAAGAAATTTTAGCAGAAACAACTAAGAAGCTTGAGGCAATTGAAAAAAATTATCATCACGGTTTAATTACCAAACAAGAGCGCTATCTCCAGATTATTGATTTATGGCAAAAGGCAACGGAAGAGGTAGCGGAAAAGGCTTTAGAAAAATTGGATGATTTAAGTATGATTGGGATGTTAATTAAGTCGCGTTCTTCCAAAGTGAACCGTGATACTTTGCGTCAACTGCAGGCAATGCGGGGGTTAATGGTTGATTCAAAAGGGCAAATTAAGGAAACACCAATTCGGACGAGTACCTTGGAAGGAGCAAGTTCTTTTGAAGGATTTCTTTCAGCTATTGGAGGGAGAAAAGGTTTGATTGATACTGCACTGCGGACCGCGAATGCGGGATATTTAACGCGACGCTTAGTTGATGTAGCCCACGATGTGTTAATTCGCGAAGAGGATTGTCACAGTGAAGAAGGGCTAGAGATTGAACGACCTCCGGCCGGGGCCTTAACAACATTAAGTGAAAAAATTCGTACGCGAGTGGCGTTGGAGGATATTCTTCACCCAGAAAACGAGACCATTTTAGTTAAAAAAGGTGAGATTATTAATGATGAAATGGCGCAGCTGATTGATGAGCTGGGAATTGAAAAAGTTCGCGTTCGTTCTCCTTTAACCTGTCGTACCGAGGCGGGGGTTTGCCAGCTTTGTTACGGTCAAGATATGAACGGGCAGGGTTTAGTTCCTTTGGGTGAAGCAGTGGGAGTGATTGCGGCACAGTCGATTGGAGAACCGGGGACACAATTAACTCTGCGAACATTCCACAGCGCGGGAATTGCAAAAGAAGAGATTACTCAAGGTTTGCCGCGGGTGGATGAGCTTTTTGAGGCGCGCAATCCCAAAGAGCCGGGGGTTTTGGCTGATATTTCCGGCAAGGTTAGCGTTACCCCCTTAGCGGAAGAAGGAGTTAATTTAGTGACAATTACGGCTGTTGAACAAGGCAGTGAGGAAATTCCTTATCATCCTAATGATGTTCTGGCGGTTAAGGATGGAGCCAAAGTCAAAGCGGGGCAGGTTCTTTTGACCAGTGTTGACCGTGGTGAAGTTAAAGCTCCTTTTAGTGGTCAGGTTAAGATTAAAAAAGATAAAATTTTGCTTTCTTACCGTATTGTTGAGGAAAAGAGTTACGAAATTCCCGAAACAACAGAATTAAAAGTTGAAGATGGAGACTTGGTCAGTGCGGGAGATGTTTTGACGGCCGGGAATTTGCCTTTAGCGGAAATTGTAAAATTGAAAGGGGTTCAGGCGGCACAAAAATATTTACTGCAGGAAATTCAAAAGGTTTATCTTTCACAAGCGGTTGATATTCACGATAAGCACATTGAGATTATTATCCGCAAGATGAGTGAATGGGTGCGGATTGAAGATCCTGGGGAAAGCAGTTTTATTCCGGGAACTAAAGTAAGCTGGCTCCGTTTCCAAAAAGTAAATCAAGAATTAAAAGCTCAGCAGAAGAAACCGGCGCGGGGACGGCGGATTATTTTGGGTATCAGCCGCATTTCTTTGTTAACTGATTCCTGGCTTTCGGCGGC